>JBARUM010000334.1:0-3922 GCA_049645725.1 Maribacter sp. | reverse complement strand
GTGCCACTCGTTTATCCGGGGCGTATTGTTTTTGAATAGAATCAATAGCAACCTTAAGGGGATATTCCCTGTTCTTTTCAACGGTACAGGATGTAAGTAGTACACTTACGAATAAACTATAAAAAATGGCTTTTTGAAAACTCATATCAGGTAATAGGTTTTCAGTAAAAATACGTAATTATTGAAATGGCTAATTACCCAAGACCATTTAGGTTTAAATCAATGGTCTGGTCACTATTGAAAAATCATAAACCCACTCAACAAGAAAGCTTATCGATAAATTTCGTTTTGATTTTCCTTAAATTCGCGAGCAATGGGAAAATTAAGAGTCATTGAGCTTTTCGCCGGGGTTGGAGGTTTTCGTTTGGGCTTGGAACGGATTGGTGGTTTCGAAGTTGTCTGGAGTAACCAATGGGAGCCCAGTACCAAGGCTCAACATGCCTCTATGGTCTATGAGGCCAGGTTTGGTTCTGAGAATCATAGCAACGTTAACATTGAAGAGGTACCAACTGAAAAGATTCCAGATGCGGATATGTTGGTTGGCGGCTTTCCCTGCCAAGATTATTCTGTTGCTACTACACTGCAAAACTCTAAAGGCCTACTTGGTAAAAAAGGCGTGTTGTGGTGGAGTATCCATCGGATACTATCAGAAAAAAAACACCCCCCAAAGTACCTCTTCTTAGAAAATGTAGATCGGCTGTTGAAATCTCCCTCTATCCAACGGGGAAGGGATTTTGCCATAATGCTCAAAAGCCTGGATGAGTTAGGCTATGCTATAGAGTGGCGGGTAATCAATGCTGCAGATTACGGTATGCCACAACGAAGAAGGCGTGTATTTATGCTTGGATATCATAAATCTACGCTATTGTACAAATCGATTAAAAAATCCAATAAAGCAGACTGGATTCATAAGTCAGGTGCCATTTCAGAGGCGTTTCCCATCAATGATATTTTCCAGCAATCAAATTCATTTTCTATAGATGACAATTTGATAGCACTTTCTGAAAACTTTAATAAAGGACAAAAGTTAAGCCCCTTTCAAAATACCGGAATTTTTATTGAAGGACAGGTATTTACTGCCAAAACTATTCCTAATTATGACGGAGAGCATAAAATCTTAGGGGATATCCTCCAAAACGGTGAGATAGCCAAGGATTTTCTTATCCCACAGGAGGATTTGCCAAAATGGGCCTATTTGAAAGGTGCAAAAAAAGAAACGCGTACCGCTAAAAACGGTTACGAATATAAGTACAGTGAAGGTGGAATGAATTTCCCAGATGCGCTGGACAAAGCTTCCCGTACCATTATTACAGGAGAGGGTGGTAAAAGCCCCTCACGCTTTAAACACGTCGTGCAAACCAGAAAAGGTCTCAGAAGATTAACGCCTGTGGAACTGGAGCGGCTAAACATGTTCCCGGACAACCATACCCAATTGGAGGGCATCAGCGATACCAAGCGCGCTTTTTTTATGGGCAATGCCCTTGTCGTTGGCGTTGTTGAACAATTGGGGAAATCCCTTTATGAAAGGGCCTCCCGCGATTCCTCCAAAAAAGGGAGCCATATCAACACTAAAAAAGAGATTTAGAAAATGGTTTTGAGAAGTTCTTTTAAGGCTGATTTGAAAAAAGAACAACGGCTTTATCCGCTTTTAGACAGCCTGTATACGAATTACTTGAAACGGTATATTTTTAGTCGTGTTTCTGACTATCAAGAACAATTGAAAGGTATCGATTTGCTTTTTATGCATAAAGTTTCCGGACAAAGGTATTTTATTGATGAAAAAGCACAACTTGATTATGTGAATGATGATTTGCCCACCTTTGCTTTTGAAATTCAATACCTGAAAAAAGGGCAATTAAAGGAGGGTTGGCTTTTTGATGAGTCAAAAGCGACCCATTTTTATTCTCTTATTACAGCTATTTATCAAGATAGTCCTCACACCTTTACTTCTTGTAAAATAACCTTGGTAAACAGGAGAAAACTAATCGCTTTTTTAGCTGATAGACAGATTACAAAAGAATTCTTAGCATCTGAAATTACCAAGTATCCTGAAAAAAATGCAAAACTAGAGCTTTATTCTCTGGATCCAGGAAAGGAAGGATACCTCTATTTTTCTACTAAAAACAAAGCGGAAAAACCTATAAACCTTATCTTAAAGCTAGATTTTTTAATAGCCAGCGGAATTGCAAAAAGATTGGTTTGAATATGATTAAAGACTATGGGTCTATTCTTTAATTGTTTTACCATGCATATAATCGCTAGGTTACTTTTTATCAATAAAAGATTTGGTCTAGACGAATTTGTTGGGGTTTTTTATGGTGCCATAGATGGATAAAAGAAACCTTGGGGTCTCTTTTTACAATTGACACCGTGCATACCATGGTACATACCTAGAGAAACGTGATATGTGTAAATATGTGTTGTTATATTACGTAATTAAAGTAGAATGACTTTGTAATTAAAAGACATTGAATTGGAGACATTAAAATTGTCTAAATACACTGCAAGAATATGTTAATACACTGTTAATCAACCTTCAAAATTTGGTTGTCTGCTTTTTTATGATATCTTTTGAAGTATGGTCAAAATAGAAAAGTCAGAAAACAACGAATTTTTAGAGAAGTCAATACAACACTTAGAAGCTACAGGTTTTGAGAACATAAAAGCGGATATGGAGGGGTATGAAACACCAAAGTCTTATATTAGAAAGGGGAGCGATTCAAAAATCACACCGGATATAGTTGCATTAAAAAACGGTCGGAAATATTTTTTTGATATTAGTCTTAAATCCGAAAAACCAAGGTTATTAAAGACTAAATGGTTGTTCTTGGACACTCTTAGTAGAATGAACTCTAATAGATTCAGAATAATTACGACGAGGGGTCATTACAAGTTTACGGATACTATGCTAGAGGACATTAACTTAAGCAATAAAGAACCAATCAAAATATAAAACAACAACTATTAAAGATTGATGAGACCGCCAAAAGCGGTCTTTTTATTTTTTCACCATTGCTATATGTGGTATACCATCTTCTAAGTATGGCTCTCCTGTAGCTATAAAGCCCAATCCGCAATAGAATTTTTTTAGATAGGTTTGTGCAGACAATCTAATATTGGTCTCTTTAAGTTTGTCGAAAACAGCCTGTATAGATGCTTCCATGATCTGTACACCATAACCATACTTCCTTTCTTCCTTCTCAACTACCACTCTACCTATACTGGCTTCCTTAAAATAGTCTCCAGGCGCAAAAACACGTGTATAAGCAACAATTTTACCGTTCTTTTTTCCAAAAACGTGCAGTGCCTTCCTATCCTTTCCGTCCATATCTTGATAAACGCAATCCTGCTCTACCACAAAGACCTCACTCCTTAATTGTAAAATGGAGTAAAGCTCTTCTGTGTTTAGTTCATTGAACGTTTTTATAAATAGCTCCAACATTAGTCCTGTACAATTATTTGTTTGCTATCACACTTGCCAAATTCTGGCTGTATGTTTACATGATTAATACCGTGATTGTGAAATAGCTCTTCCTCGATTTCTTCCAATATATAATCAAATTGGGAGAGTTTAATGTCTTCGCTAAAATCTATATGAGCTTCTAAGTGAACTTCATTCTCGTTCAATTGCCAAATATGAACGTGATGTACGTTTTTAACAGGGTCAATTTTTGATATTGCTTCTACTATTTTTTGTATTTGGATGGTGTTGGGGGTAAAGAGCATTAGCACACGTGTGGAGTTTTTGAGTAAATCAAATCCCATATAAATTAGGTATAGGGCGATGGCTAAAGTTAATACAGGATCTACCCAATACATTTGGTAAAATTTCATTAACAAACCTCCAATAAATACAGTAACAGAGGCCATCATATCCGTTAATAGGTGTAAATATGCCGATTTCATATTCATATTACTAGCT
>JBARUM010000333.1:0-3287 GCA_049645725.1 Maribacter sp. | reverse complement strand
GTTGATGGCTATGTAGTTAATTTTCTTTTACTAGTACCACGCATTATTGTAGGTATCCTCCTCGCTTTTGTCTATGCTCCATTAAAATTCTGAACACCTTTGACACCAAGTTCTTTAGGACTATCCTTTTTGGAAGTTTCTGATGAATTTGTAGCTCACATTGCGTATCAAGGATATCCATTTGATGTAATGCCAGAATTTTATGCATGGTCCATTTGTTTTATGGAAGCTTTTGGAGGTATACTTTTAATTATAGGAATAAATACCCGCATGACGGCTTTTTTTGTTTTTTTGACCATGGCCATGGGCATCTTCTTTAGAAAATGGGACGGTACTTGGGACATAATTCCCGTGTTTACCTTCTTTTGCATTAGTTTATTTTTAATGGGGTTTGGTTCTGGTAAATGGGGACTGGACTATTGGTTTTCCCAAAAACTATTTAAGCACTAAAGATTATCCAACTGGTTACTGCTCTTGTCATCACTGATTGTCCAAAAGAAACCTAGCACAAAGAAAGCATCTGCCGTAGGCCGAATGGCACGACGATCAAAAACACCATTCATATTTGGTGCATTTGCATATTGATAGCCATTGACATTTTTAAATCCGGTAATATTACTAACAGAGAAAAATAATATTTTTTGTTGTGAAATCAAATAAGCCCAATTCATGTTTATACTATTGAAGGCTCTAGTTTTTTCAGCTAAAAATTCCGGGGTATTTGGATTATCATAAGGTCTACCAGAACCGTAATTGTAGGACACCCCTATTTGAGAACGCCAATCTCCCACCCAATATTTGGTGACTAGTGAAAGGCTATGTGAAGGAGCAAAATTGGGTGTTGCTCTTTCACGGAAATTTCGGAAATCACGTTCTGTATTCAAATAGGAATAGGAAGCCCAATAGTCAAGATTCTTGATGCTTTTATTGTCTCTCCAAAAGATGTCAATACCTGTAGCATAACCGTCGCCTAGATTATTGAATTCCGAATTGAATTGTGGCATTTCGGTATCGAATTTTACAAGCCCATCATAATCCTTGTAATAGGCCTCGGCCCTAAATGTTTTCCCATCAGATAAATATTGATAGTTTAGAATATAGTGCGAAGTCTTTTCAAAGTTCAGGCTTTGGTCAAACTTTAGGGACTCATTCAAAGGGTTTTGGTAGAAATCTCCGTAGGCTAAGGAGAACTGTCCATTCTCGCTACTCTTATAAGCTAAAGATAAGCGTGGTGCAATATTAGTATCATCTAAAAAACTAGAGTACTCTCCCCTAACCCCAAGCTTCATAGCAAACTTGTTACTAAAGAAAATATCGGCCTCAGCAAATGCGGAACTTAGGTTATCCCTAAACCCGGATGATAAGGTGAAATTATCGGGACTGGTTACGCTATCATCATAATCGGTAATGAAGTGTTCCATGCCCATATTCAGTTGAAATCTGCTACTAAATGTTTTCTTCACTTTTACTTTAAGATGTCCTGCCGTTTCATTGGCGTCTATGGTGTTGACGTCAAACTTAATATCGTTCCTATCGGATGAAATACTTGCCCCGGCAGTTAAAGTCCATTCGTTATCGAAGAAATGCTTGTACGAAGTATTCGCATAAAAATTACTGTTTTTTAAACGGAAGTTTACGAAGTCCTCAAAATTAATATCCTCTTGGTCTACATCTAGATTTGCCTGATTGAACCCTGTGTAAAGTTTAAACATCCCTTTATCCGTTTTACTTCTAAAAACAGCTTCTCCAGAAATAGACTGATAAGGCTTGTTCCAAAGTGCGCCTTGCTCATTGGGTATAATCCATTGATATGGAGCCAAATTTATATATTGAGCATTAACGCTTAGTGATTTTTCACCCCATATTTCGGTTTTACCTAACCCACCTCCCACAGAAAGAACAGAGATATCAGTTTTTTCTTGATCAGGTTCATCCGTTGTATTCAGTAATAGCACACTGGAAAGTGCCTGACCGTATTCTGCAGAGTAACCTCCTGTACTAAACGTAATTCCTTTAAATAAGAAAGGAGAAAAACGTCCTCGGGTAGGTACATTATTAGCTGTAGCATTAAAGGGTTGAAAAACCCGCAGTCCGTCTATAAACACTTGTGTCTCCCCAGCTTGGCCACCACGAACAAAAAGGCGACCATCTTCACTAACATTAGAGGTACCGGGCAAGGTCTGTAATGCTCCAACAAAATCTCCAGAGGCTCCAGCCGTTGTCACAATATCCAATGGTTTTAGTACGGATACTTTAGAATTATCCCCTGCTTGAAAGCTTCCAGCAGTTAATGTAACTCCGTTCAATTGATTAACAGCTTCCCGCAATACAATTTTCAAATTCTTTAAATAAGACACATCGCCCGTTTGCATATAAATTTCATAAGAAATCATAGAAACAATAAGATTCTGTGTACCCGCTTCGGTAGTTTCAAAACTGAAATACCCGCTCTCATCGGTAGAAGCCCCATCATAAGTTCCTTCTAAATATACGTTGGCTCCTTTTATGGGATTGTATTTGGCATCCGTAACTGTACCTGAAATAGTGCTTTGTGCTAGGGCCATAGTAGCGCATAAAAAAATGGCTAGTTGTATGTATTTCATTTTCATTGTTCCTCTTTATCATTGAATTAATATCCATAATGATGAAACAAAAATGAGATACAACCTAAAATTACACGAATAGATAATACTGGATCGTAGTTTCAAGAGGATGAATGGTAAAACCAAAATCAATTTTACATGAACTTTCAGATTACACTTTTTGAAAACTACGAACCGTGTAACTATTAAAGTATCACAGAACCATCAAGAAAACATTTTTTTACCATCTCGTTTCTATCAAACTTTTCGTACAAATTTGATAGAATTTTTTTTAACATATTTTTATTCTGTTAAATTTTAGAGTTTAAACAACTGAATATCAGTGCTATAAAAAATAATCGATAAAAGTGAAATTTCTATGCTGTAAGTAATAAATGTTCTCTCTGTCTCAATTCATAGTTCATGAACTAAGGCCTTTTGAATTAAAAAAATAATAACGATCTAAAAAAAATTAAAATGAAAAGAGTAAACTTATTATCCGTAGTGGCCCTATCACTAGGTATATTTCTAGCAAGTTGCGATCCAGAAGATGGAATCGATGGTATTAACGGAATTGATGGTCAGGATGGCGCTCAGGGTCCTCCGGGCGCCGATGGCGTGGATGGGCAAGATGCGACTGATCCTATGATGATAAATGCGGCGGATTTATTGTTAGCAAGTATTGCTGCCGACGGTGGAGTACCT
>JBARUM010000332.1:0-1575 GCA_049645725.1 Maribacter sp. | reverse complement strand
CCATATCTCTATACCATTACCCATACGGGCAGGACGGTACATGAAAATATTTTCAGAAACTAACTGGCCAAAATCCTTATCAGGAGTGACCATGAACACTTTGTAATCCTCTTTTTCTGCCTGTTTGGACAGCGTTCCAATAATATCATCGGCCTCCCAGCCTTCCAATACCACAGATGGAATATGCATGGCTTTTAGAATATCTTGAATATATGGCACTGCTATTTTTATGGCATCTGGAGTTTCGTCACGGTTAGCCTTATATTCAGGGAACATTTCGGTGCGTTCTGCACTACCTCCTTTATCAAAACATACGGCTAAATGATCAGGTTTTTCCCTTTTAATCACATCAAATAGAGAATTCATAAACCCCATAATGGCAGAAGTATCCATTCCCTTTGAATTGATTCTTGGGTTCTTGATGAGGGCGTAATACCCTCGGAAAATGAGTGCATACGCATCTAGTAAAAAAAGTCTTTTTTGATTGACCATTATTTAAGATTAAAAGTGAAGGTTAAAAGTACAAAGTTTGTTTTGAAAGCTATGGTAAAAATGACTCAGAAGGGTTATTCGTATGTCCATCTTCAGAATAAGTTCTGTAGGTAAATCCTGGCTGTATACAATACCCACCTGTCTGACCTTTTTTATTGATGGCTATAAACCCTATTTGAAAATCGTTCCTTCCTTCGTTCTTGGCCATAATTCGTTTTACCCCTTCTTCGCAAGCTTCTTGCGGGGATTTTCCTTGGCGCATCAGTTCCACGATCAAAAAACTTCCTACGGTACGAATCACCTCTTCGCCAACACCCGTTGCCGTGGCGCCACCGACTTCATTGTCCACAAAAAGTCCTGCGCCAATAATAGGAGAGTCGCCAACGCGTCCTGCCATTTTATAGGCCATACCACTAGTGGTACATCCACCTGCTATATCTCCTTTGGCATCAATTGCCAACATGCCAATGGTATCATGATTTTCTATATTTATAATTGGTTTGTACTCGGATGTTTTTTTCCATTCCAACCATTCCTGTTTGGATTTCTCGGTAAGTAAATTCACCTTTTTAAATCCCTTTTCATAAGCGAATTGTTCAGCTCCTTTGCCTGCCAGCATAACATGTGGTGTGTCTTCCATAACTTTACGTGCTATGGAAATGGGATTGGCAATATTCTGCATCGCCAATACTGCACCACAATTACCGTCTTTGTCCATTATGCAGGCATCAAGGGTTACATTTCCATCACGGTCCGGTCGGCCACCTGTTCCCACGGTCTGGTTATTTACATTATTTTCCTCAATCATTACGCCTTGCTCAATAGCGTCCAATGAACTTCCTCCCGCACCTAAAACCTCCCATGCCTTTGCCGAGGCATTCACAAAATTCCAAGTACATATGACTATGGGTTTGGTATTTTTTGAACTTTGATCAGCAGTACTTTTTTCTTCTTTGCAAGAAGCCAATAGTGGTGCGGAAATAAGGCCTGCAGTTACTGTGGTAGAATTTTTTATGAATTTTCTTCTTTCCATGTAGTCGCTGTTTCTCGTCTTAGTGTTAAATCTATAGCACACTCCTCACT
>JBARUM010000331.1:0-11417 GCA_049645725.1 Maribacter sp. | reverse complement strand
ATCTAACTGCGGATACCTACCTCTCTTTTGGTCTAGATGCAGGTGGATCTGCTCTCAATGTTGATTTTTCAAAAGGAACTTTTGAAAATCCAGGAGAACCTTTGAATAATGAAATGATCAGTAATTTTTACCCAACTGTGGGTGCTGGGTTGTTTATGTATGGCGATGACTGGTATCTAGGTGCCTCGGTCCCTAACTTTTTAACGGAAGGCATCTATAATGACGAAGTGGCTACTGTTGTAGAAGACAGGTTACAATTTAATTTTATTGGAGGATATGTTTTTGGACTATCTGATAATTTAAAATTCAAACCTGCTTTTTTGGTTAATTCGATAAGTGGAAATCCAGTAAATATCAATGTCTCCGCTAACTTTTTGATTTCAGATGTGTTTACGGCCGGAGTATCCTACAGGGTAAACAACGCCTTTAGTGGCTTGGCAGGTTTTCAAGTTGCCCCTAGTACATTTATAGGGTATTCATATGATTATAATACAAACCTATTAGGGGACTTTAATAATGGGTCCCATGAAATAATTGTGAAGTTTTATTTGGGTAGAGGTGGAGAGAACAAGTCCAGTAAGCTTAAAAACAAGGAGTTAAAGGATAAACCGAAACAAATTGATAGCCCAAGATTTTTCTAAAGCAACGAATATGAAACTTAAGGCATTACTTTTTATCATTATGGCAATACCCTTTTCCTTGATAGCTCAAGAAAAGCAATCCAAGGGCGATAGTTATTTTTACGGTTACCAATATGAAAATGCTATTACGGAATATAATAAGGAAAGAGCCAAAAGTCCTTTGACCAATGATCAAGTTTTGAATTTGGCGGATTCTTATTTTAAGGTAGGGGAATATGAAAATGCGTCTAAATTATATATGACCGTAAATAAGAACGATACTATTATGTCCGTTCATCGATTCAATAAAATGCTGCAAAGTTTGTCCAAAAACTCGAACAAAGAAAGGATAAAGACGTTCTTAAACACTAAATCTACTATGTTTTCGACGGAACTTTTAGAGAATGCGGAATTTAATTATGAATTATTGGAGGATTCCAATGAGACCGATAATATAGAAATAACCAACCTTTTTACCAATACTCCTCAAGGAGATTTTTCACCTGCTTTTTATGAAGAAAGTTTACTTTTCAGTAGTAGTCGTACCCAGAAATCAAAAAACATATATGCTCCATCCGGAGAGGCATACCTGGATATTTATATTGGAAAGATAGAGGGAAGCGGGAATGTTTCAAGTGCTATTCCTTTTACTACAATACCTGAATCAAAATTTCATAAATCAACACCTTTCTTTTCTCCAGAAATGAACAGGTTCTTTTATATTTTATCAAATACGGAAAATGGTAATATGGCCTTTGATGAAAACGGTAAAAATGCCCTTGCCATTGGCATGGTCTATGAAAGTGGGCAGTTTAGATTTTTGATGAAAGATTTGAGCACTTCTTTTTATTACCCCTATTTTGATGCAGGTTCAGATAGATTATACTTTGCTGCCAATTTTGATGATAGTTATGGCGGAACGGATTTGTACTATGTATTTACGAATAATGGTCAAATCATGTCCGCGCCAATTAACTTGGGACCTAGGATAAATTCACCTGGAAATGAGATTTCACCCTACATTTTTAACGGAAGTCTTTACTTTTCATCGGATGTTTTTTACGGAATTGGAGGAATGGATGTTTATAAATCCAATATACAGACAGATGGGGGCTACAGTATTCCAGTTAACATAGGCGAAGGAATAAATTCAAAGAAGGATGATTTTGGTTTTATTATCAAGGAGGGAGAGAATAAGGATTTTGTAGGTTATTTTTCATCTAACCGTGATGGAGGAAAAGGTGGGGACGACATCTATAAGTTCAAAATGAGCAGTAGTCCCGGGCTTAAGACATTTGTCCTAAGAGGAAAGGTGGTCAATTTAACTTCGAAGGCTGGAATTGAAAGGGCCCAAATCAGATTGTTAAATCGTGAAGGAGATATTTTAAAAGAGATATATACCAACCAAGAAGGAGATTTTTCTATTGAAATCCCTTGGCAAAAACAGGTTGCCATCCAGGCAACTAAAGACCGTTACTCCATATTTTCAGCAGCGTACTCGGAGGAAGGTATGGAAGAAGTTCAAAATACCTCATTTAATATGGGACTTGTTATGCTAGACGATTTAATTGAAGAAAAAGAAGGAAAAACGGTAGTAAAACTTGACAAGTTTTATTTTGATAAAGGAAAAAGTGAAGTGAACGCAGAAGTCGCTTTGGAATTAGATAAAGTAGTAGATGCTGTATCTAGGTTTCCAGAGTTACAGTTGAAAATTGAAACGCATACAGATAGTCGCGGTAGTTCGTATAGTAATAAGAAACTTTCCCAAAGTAGGTCAGATGCAATTAAGATTTATTTAATTAAAAACGGCCTGTCATCTTCAAACATTGTAGGGGCGATTGGTTATGGAGAAGAGTTTATTAACAATAATTGTAATGATGGAGTATACTGCTTAGATTTTCTACACAAGCAAAACGAAAGAACCCTTCTCGTGGTCACTAACAAATTATAGAACTATTTCACTTTGAAAGAATACAGTTGGTACAATCTTTAATTTCACCATAGTAGGTTTGCCTATATTTATGAATTGTTCTCAATGGAATAACTCCTAAAAATACTTTTTTTATGTAGGTCACGTGCGTATAAAGGATGCCCATTTGTTTAGCGTAACGTTTCTCTTTTCTTGTTTTTCTCTTTATGACTATCCATCTCATCAATATCCCTTTTATTTCTACAAAGGTTTGAAAGAAATGGTTCCGATACAAGGAATAAGTGTTAAGTCTCTACTAAAAAATTAGCACGGGTATTTTAGAAAATTACGATATAGAAGTAATAAACGGAAAAAAAGGAAAGAAATACAATACCTGCGTAGGTAAGGATTTGCAGCCATTTTTTTGGTCTAAATGCAATAGGGAGGTCATCACTCATAACATTTTTTAGGTTCATGTAACCAATTACCGGTGCCACCACAAAAGAAACAAACGTTGCCAAGGCAACAAGTTCTCCCATATTAGCAGAAAAGGCCGAGACCACCACAAAATTAATTATTGCGAGTACTATAACTCCAATGGCAAAAAATGACCTACTACCTTGTAATTTGGACTTAGGAGATAGTAAATCTATAATGTCAAGACCCACCCTAGTAACGGCGTCATGAGCCGTCATACATGTACTGAACATGGTAGCGAATGCGGAAACCGCAATAAACAAATACGCCCAGGGGCCAATGTGCGTAGTAAAAAGTTTTACAACTTGATCGGCAAAAGTCACCGCATTCCCACTAAGTTCTGTATTGGTTCCATATAGGGTAAACCATCCTATGATCAAGAAGAAAATAGCGAGCACTCCCGTTATAATATAACCCACATTAAATTCTTGCAGAGATTCCTTTAGAGAAGGTTTTTGTTTCTCTCCTTTCCACTTTTCAATACTCCATAAACTTACCCAACTTGAGGCTTCTACAGTTGTGGGCATCCAACCCATTAGACTTATTAAAAACAGTATGCCTGCATCATTAAAAATTGGAGGGGGACTAAAATCAGAAACTGTTGCGACCTGACCTTTATTAATTACTAGAACCGTAGTAATAATTAGCGCTACGAAGAGAATGGAAATAACAAGTTTAAGGGAATTTTCTAAAAACTTATAACGTCCGATAATGAGCAATAAACTTATAAAACCGAACAGTCCAAGTGCTATCATAGCGATAGAAATATTCCCTATCTTGAAGAGGTTTATAAAAAGTCCGGCCGTTACTGTGTAAAGCGCGGCTAGAATAGTAAATGTGGTTATCAAAGTAATGGCTGCATAGAACCATAGGTAACCTTTACCTCTATTAAGATACCCTTCAATTAGGGTTTTATTAGTCACGTTAGTGTACCGGACTCCAAACTCAAAAAATGGATATTTGAATACATTGGCCAGAATAATGGGAATTACCATAATCCATCCATACTGGGCACCTGCTTTAGTTGAAAGTACCAAATGCGATGTTCCTATGGCCATGCCAGCAAAGAGCAGACCTGGGCCAAGGTTTTTAAACAAGATTTTTAAACTGGACATTTATCTATTTTTTAATGAAGCCGATAATTAGTCGATTATGATTCTATCCCCGTAAAATTTGGGTTGTGTTTTTAATGCCAAATCCAAAAATACCTTGACGCGCGCAAAATACTCCCTGAACTGTACCTTAAAACCAGATTCTAGGGAAACGTCCAAAGCGTTAAAACCAATAGCGCTAAGACCTTTTTTTTCAGCAATATATATAGCACGCTCATTATGGAATTTTTGGGATATAATGGTGACGCTTTCCAGACCAAAAACCTCTTTCGCACGCACCATGGAATCCAAAGTACGAAAACCAGCATAATCTAAAAATATGAGTTCTTCTGGAATACCAGCGGAAACTAAATCTTTTTTCATGGTGGTAGGCTCGTTATAATAGATGGTGCCGTTATCTCCGCTTACCAGAACAAATTTAATTTTATTGGCTTTAAAGAGATTTACTGCTGCCTTGATTCGATTTCCATAGTAGTCATTAGGATGACCGTTCTTTAGTCTTTTGGAGGTGCCCAAAACGATACCTACTTCATTTCTAGGGATTTCATCTACTGAGTTGAATGTCCTTCCTTCGGCAAAAGCGTTTATGCGGTAATTAGAAATTAGTAGTGCCAGACATGGAATACTTAGAATTAGTAGTATCAATCTTGCTATTTTTCTGCTCATAAAATCCCGTATTCTTCACTAAAGGTAGTTAAATCCAGTAATTTCTATTAAGATTTATTTGGTTGTAGCATTGCATTCCAAAGGGATGTCCTCCCTTTATTTTAAAATTGTAGTTCTATCAGACATTTTTCTTAAACTTTGAACTAAAGGTAACCTTTGGGACGAAACTCCTAAATATCGAGAGACTTTGGAAATTAAATCTGATGTATCGTCAACAATATCAACGTATTACTTTTTTATAAATACCTTAAATTTGAAAGAGAAGGCCTTTTAAAAATAGTAACATGAAAGAAGTACCTATTTACAAACCGAAAAATAAAATAAGAATGGTTACGGCCGCTTCTCTTTTTGATGGTCATGATGCATCTATAAATATCATGCGGCGGATCATACAGGCAACGGGGGTCGAGGTAATTCACCTAGAACATGACCGCAGTGTGGAGGAAGTGGTGAACACTGCTATCCAAGAAGACGTTAATGCTATTTGTGTCACTTCATACCAAGGAGGGCATAACGAATACTTCAAGTATATGCACGACCTTTTGAAAGAAAGAGGAAGAGCGCATATAAAGTTATTTGGAGGTGGTGGCGGCGTTATTCTTCCTGAGGAAATAAAGGAACTCATGGCTTATGGTATTACGCGCCTTTATTCGCCAGATGATGGGAGGGAAATGGGGCTTCAAGGAATGATCAATGATTTGGTAAAACAGTCCGACTTTCCAATTGGCGATACACAGGTTGATGAAGTTCAAAAACTGTCCATTAAGAATACCAAATCGATTGCGAGACTAATCTCTGCCGCCGAGAACTTTCCGGAAATGGCCAAGAAACAACTGGAGGAAGTTCATACTGTTGCTAAAAAGTCAAAAACTCCAGTTTTGGGAATCACCGGTACGGGAGGTTCAGGTAAATCTTCTTTGGTTGATGAATTGGTAAGACGGTTTTTAAGGGATTTCCCAGAAAAAACGATAGGGATAATTTCAGTGGATCCTTCAAAACGAAAGACAGGAGGGGCATTACTAGGAGATAGAATACGTATGAACGCCATTAATGACCCAAGGGTATACATGAGAAGCTTGGCGACAAGACAATCCAATCTAGCCTTGTCAAGACATGTAAACAAAGCTGTGGATATTTTAAAGGCAGCAAAATTGGACCTTATTATCTTAGAAACATCTGGTATTGGCCAATCGGATACGGAGATATTAGAACATAGCGATGTATCGCTTTATGTGATGACTCCAGAGTTTGGTGCGGCTACCCAACTGGAAAAGATAGATATGCTGGATTTTGCAGATTTGGTGGCCATCAACAAATTTGACAAGAGAGGAGCACTTGACGCTGTCAGAGATGTGAAGAAACAGTATATGCGGAATCATGGACTTTGGGATACTTCACAGGATGACTTGCCTGTTTTCGGTACCATTGCTTCACAATTCAATGACCCGGGGATGAATAGGCTCTATAAAGCTGTAATGGATGAAATTGTTCTGAAAACCAAAGCGGAACTTCATTCTACCTTTGAGCTCACGGATGTAATGAGTGAAAAGATTTACGTGATACCTCCCGCAAGAACAAGATATTTGTCGGAAATCTCGGAAATTAATAGAGCTTATGATGCTAAGGTCAATTCAGAAGTTAATGTTGCTCAAAAGCTTTATGGTATCTATAAAACCTTGGAATCTGTTTTGGAGGAGACTCCAGTTTTAGGAACTAATGGATTAGAACTTAACGATGATATCCCAAAGAAAAGTTCAGACTTTGTCAAACTATTAAAACGTGAATTTGACAAAGTCCAAATGGATTTGGACCCGCATCATTGGAAGACAATCACGGAATGGCAATCCAAAATCAATAGATATAAAAGTCCTACATATACCTTTAAAGTCAGGGGTAAGGAGCTAAGTATTGATACGCATACAAAATCGCTTTCGCATCTAGACATTCCAAAAATAGCATTGCCTAAATACGAGGCATGGGGAGATTTACTGAGATGGATTCTTCAAGAGAATGTTCCCGGGGAATTTCCTTTTACCGCAGGGCTTTATCCTTTTAAGAGAGAGGGCGAGGACCCAACGCGGATGTTTGCCGGAGAAGGTGGTCCGGAACGAACCAATAGGCGATTTCATTATGTAAGTATGGGACTTCCCGCGAAACGGCTTTCTACCGCTTTTGACAGTGTGACCTTATATGGAAACAATCCCGATTTTAGACCGGACATCTATGGTAAGATTGGAAATGCTGGCGTTAGTATTTGTTGTTTGGACGACGCCAAAAAACTCTATTCAGGTTTCAATTTAGGAGACCCGATGACTTCAGTAAGCATGACTATTAACGGTCCAGCACCCATGCTCCTGGCTTTTTTTATGAACGCGGCCATTGACCAACAATGTGAACTATATATACGGGAGAACGGTGTAGAATCAGAGATTGAAGCCAAAATCCAAGAAAAATATAAAAATAAAGAACGACCCTCCTATTCTGGTCCGTTACCGGAAGGAAATGACGGATTGGGTCTTTTGTTGTTAGGAGTTACTGGCGATGAAGTATTACCGAAAGATATATATCAAAAAATAAAGTCTCGTACCCTATCGGAAATCCGGGGGACAGTACAGGCGGATATTTTAAAAGAGGATCAGGCTCAAAACACGTGTATTTTTTCAACAGAGTTTGCCCTGCGCCTCATGGGCGACGTACAGGAATATTTTATTGCCAATACCGTTCGTAATTTTTACTCGGTCTCTATATCTGGATATCATATCGCCGAAGCTGGTGCTAACCCCATTACACAATTGGCGCTAACCCTTTCCAACGGATTTACGTATGTAGAATATTATCTGTCCCGAGGAATGGATATTAACGCTTTTGGACACAATCTGTCTTTCTTTTTCTCCAACGGCATAGATCCGGAATATGCAGTTATTGGTCGTGTGGCCCGCAAAATTTGGGCTAAAGCAATGAAACATAAATACGGAGCTGGGGAACGAGCACGGATGCTTAAATACCATATACAGACCTCTGGCAGGAGTTTACATGCGCAAGAAATAGATTTCAATGATATCAGAACAACACTTCAAGCATTGTACGCTATTTATGATAACTGTAATTCTTTGCACACCAATGCCTATGATGAGGCAATAACCACACCTACGGAGGATTCTGTAAGACGCGCCATGGCCATACAATTAATTATCAATAAGGAACTTGGACTTACCAAAAATGAAAACCCACTACAGGGTTCATTTATTATAGAGGAGCTAACGGATTTGGTGGAGGAAGCTGTGTTATTAGAGTTTGATAGGATTAATGAGCGTGGCGGAGTTTTAGGTGCCATGGAGACCATGTACCAACGTAACAAGATACAAGAAGAAAGCCTGTATTATGAAACCTTAAAACATAACGGAGCATTCCCTATTATAGGCGTAAATACATTTTTAAGTTCTAAAGGTTCACCAACTATCTTGCCTGATGAGGTAATTCGAGCGACGGAGGAGGAAAAACAAAATCAAATAAAAACACTTGAGCGATTGCATGCGTTCGTAGATACTGCAGGTTTGTTGGAGGAATTGCAGGAAGCTACAATTGCAAATAAAAACATATTTGAGAGCTTAATGGAAGTAAGTAAAAAGTGTTCCCTAGGCCAGATGACCAATGCCCTTTTTGATTTAGGAGGGCAGTACAGGAGGAATATGTGATGCATTATTGCTTTTTAATTATATTTTGATTCATGGATAAACTTGATTTAAACGATAAGTTAATTGCATTTAAAATGATTCAAAAAGTCATGGGTAAGTCTATTGCTTCTATAGTGTCCGAGAATTAAGGCTCTTAAATCGAAATCACACTTTACAATTATAAACCCTAATCTTTGAGGAATTTCGCAATCAATTTTATTCCTAGTCAGATTTGATTTTTACTATAGGTACTATCACTTGAGATTACAAAAACTATAATTAAAATATAGTATACACCAATAAACAATTTGGCCATGGATTTTATTGCTTATTTTTAATGCCTGTTTACTAAACTTCAAATACAAATATTGTCTTTTCAGAAGACACTCTCCTGATTAGGGTGAACATAGCAATGGATTACCCGCAATCCAGTGTAATGGGATAATTATGTTGGCTTTTTTGTGAATCACGGAATTTAAGAACATCAGAAGTGGCCAACATTTTACGACGGCCCTCTTTTCACACCTACTACTTTGTGGTATTGTGTCACAAAAGATAGTTCCCAAAATAAAATAGGCAAAAAAGGATTGATAAGTAAACAAATAGAGTTTTTTATAATAGGGTTTCAGAGGAAACTAGACTTGACAAAGGAATGGGGGTATTCGAATTCGAGCGGATAAAATCGTTAATTGAAAGATACATTTTACTAGAGTCTGCAAAAATAATTGATGTTGGCGGGGGAACGGGTAAATATGCGGCTTGGCTATCGGACAATGGCCATAAGGTATTTATGGTGGACCCCGTCTCCAAACATATCAAATAGGCAAAAAGAAGGTCCGGTGCTCTAAAAAATAAGTTTCATGTTGAGATGGGCGAGGCTCGAGACTTAAAATTCCCTGATAATTTCGCAGATTTGGTAATTTTACATGGTCCTCTTTACCACCTACAGAATAAATCGGATCGGGAAAAAGCCATAAGAGAAGCCAAAAGGGTCGCTAAATTCGGAGGTGTAATACTGGGTTTTTCCATAAACTATGCAGCGTCTACCATGGTGGGTCTTCTACAGGGACTACTTCACCGCAAGAAATTTTTTAAAATGTGCGTGGAAGAATTGACTACTGGAATTCACAATCCACCCGATGATTTTCCTTGGCTACTTGCGGAAGCTTACTATCATAGGCCGGAAGAATTAAAAGAAGAGTTTGAAGGTCAGGATTTATTATTCATGAATATTCATGCCGTGGAAGGCATGGCTTGGTTAGATAGGGACTATTTTTCAATGATGGCAAATGAAAAAAGCAAAAGTACCCTTTTGAAATTGATAGAGATTACGGAAAATGATGTAAACCTACTGTCCTTTAGTCCACATATGATGATTGCATCTAAAAAAAGTGAAAGGTCATAGGAATATAGGGATTAGTGGCCAAATGTAATTTTGGTCGCTAATTCTTTTGGTTACCCTGAATGATGGATATTTTGTTCACTCCCTGTAATATAGAACGTTAACAAAATTTATTTTTACCTTCATCAGTAAATTCCTAAAATTCAAACAAAGGATAATATGAAAGACAACAAGACGGATAGTTATACAACTCTAGAACTACCTGTTCAATGGGGAGATATGGATGCAGCTCAACATGTGAACAATATTATTTACCTGCGTTGGATGGAATCAACTCGTATCGAGATGTTTCAGAGAATGTGTGGAGGAACTTTAGACTTTAAAAATATAGTTCCTATACTGGCTTGGCAAGATTGTAAATATATCTTTCCTGTAACATATCCTGATCGTGTTATAATTAATTTGAATATTACGGAATTATTCGAAGATCGGGTAATGTGTGAAGGGAAGATCTATAGTAAAGGACATGGAAGAATTGTGGCCATCTCCAAGTCCCTTTTAATGGCCTATGATACTCAGAAGCTACAAAAGCACGCCATTCCAGAAATTTGGAGAAAATCGTTCATCGACTTTTACGGAGAATCAATATTGAAACAAGGTTAAAACTAATAAACTTCAAGCAAAGAATTATTGGTTTGAGTCATGCCAGTTAACAATAGATATATAATTCATTCTCCCCATCTTGAACCATTTAAAATTAAAAAACCCCGTAATGTCAATGCTTACGGGGTTAATTGTACTCGAGGCGGGACTTGAAACTTTGGATTTTTAAGTTTTCAATAAATCAATCAAAACATACTTTAAGCCTTTTATTTAAAAGGTTTTAGAAATTTTATTTAGATATTCAGCATTTAAAATAATCTATATTAATCTAAATAAAGGGAAGTTAATCGTACAAAAATCGTACAACTTTATATAGATTTGTATTGTTCAGATTTTCATTATGGCCACAATCAATTTTCTTTACCGTTCCAAAAAGGAACGGGCACCGATATCATTACGACTATTGTATTCAAATGGCGGGAAAAATTATGTTATAGGTGTTAAGACGAAAGAACTGATTGAACGTGACTATTGGGAAAACCAACATCAACAAAAAAGGCCAAAACTTGAAGAAATAAAAAATAGGCAAGTTGAGGTCAACTCTAAATTACATCAGATTAGGAATTATATACTGGAAAAATTCAATGATACCGATATTGCCAAAGTTGAAAAACAATGGTTGATAAAGGTAGTTGAGGAATATTACAACCCTCCACAACCGGACTATGTAGATGAAAGAGTAGTGTACTGGATAAATCATATCATTGACACCGCACACACTAGGGAAAATGCAAAACAGGGTGTTGGGTTAAGTACAAGCCGGGTGAACTCCTACAAAAACCTACGTAAAATATTTGAGCGATACCAGGCAGATAGTGATTTGATAATAAAGAAACTCAATAAAGAGTGGTTTGATGGGTTCCGGAGGTGGTTACTGGAAGATCAGAACTATTCTTTGACCTATGCAAACAAAAAAATTTCGGACCTAAAAACAGTTTGTAAGGAGGCTAGGGG
>JBARUM010000330.1:0-1819 GCA_049645725.1 Maribacter sp. | reverse complement strand
AAATTGATAGATGTAGAAACGGCTCCAGCAGTAATAACTCCTTTGTCTTCTACAATTCTATCCTCTACAACCTTCTTGCAATAAGGCTCTAACTCTTTATAGGATTGATAATTGGTTGTTGCAGTTTTATCTTTTAGGAAACCTGCAGCCCCCAGTAAAAGACTTCCAGTACAAATAGATACTTTGGTAGCAACATTCTGAGAGGTTTTTAACCAATCCAAAAAAGTAGTATCATATTGTAACTCTCGAGTTCCAAAACCCCCTGGCACAATGATTACATCATAACCACTTAAAGCATTTCCTATTTTTTGAGGAACAATCCCAAGGCCAAAATTGTCTTTAACACTATCTGTGAAAGAACAAATATCCCATTCCAAATCCGGAATGTATTTCAAAGCCTTAAGCCTGCTCAGGGCATCATATATGCCGATAAAATCCAAAGTAGTTATCCCGTTAAATATTATATAGGCTATTTTCAAAGAAAGAATTTTTATTTTGTCAATTTATATAAAATATCCAAGACTTGAAATCGATTTTTTCAGTTTTGAACAAAGTCCAAACAAAACTAACACAACAACGGCAAAGCCAAAAGGATATATACAAATCGTTTCCTAAATACGACTGCCGTCATTTTAAAGGTATTTTAATTAAATATCAAAATCCCAATTAAAAAAATAAATTATCAATACCAACAGAAACATCTCGACCCAATGTTCCGAAAACACGAACCAAAGAAAACTCGTGCCAAGCAAAGGTAGAACTCCCAATATTCTTTCTCTAACGAACCATGCTCCACAGATAAAAATCCAAGAACATTATTATACAAAATTGCACCCGGATTCCCGCTTTCATAACTAGTGTTCTACCTTTTGTAATAAACGTAATCCAAGACAATAGGCTTTACTCCATTATTTCTGAAATCCGTTGCTATTTGGCCCCTGTGATTTGTTGAGTGGTTTATAATATGAAAAAGCATATCTTGAAGGGTGTTCGTAAAAAGTCTGCCCTCGGTATTTTCATAGTCAATTCGTTTATCAAAGCCATCGGCATGCGTAGTAATTTCAAATGAACTTCTCTGATTTTCATAGTGAATATCCGCCCAATTCTTGATAGGGTGTTTATCCCAGACTACGTATTCAGATGGTTTTCCAAGAATCCTAGAATTCCAAATATGATGGGCGTTTAAGATATGGCTAAACAATTTTTGGCTCTTGTCCGGAACCTTTTCCATTGCGGTACACTCATCAATTATTTTTTTATTACAATAAAAATTATAATCGAAAAGTTCATTAAAAAAGACTTTCATATGAAGCTAGGGTTCCTTTAAACGACCTCTTGGGCAGCTTTAATTAATAATTCTTTCGTTGCCATAATTCCAGCCTCTTCGCTAAGTTCACTTCCCTCATACTCCACACCAATAAACCCCGAATAACCATGATCTTTTACAATCTGGAGCATTTTAACGTAGTCTATTTCCCTTTCATTTCCTTCCGTATCAAAAACGTGGGATTTGGCACTTACGGCTTTGGCATAAGGCATTAGTTCCTTTACCCCTTTATACTTATCATATTCCACCTCACAGTCTTTGCTATCCGGTTTTCTGGTAATGCAAAAGTTTCCAAAATCAGGCAGTGTTCCGCAATTGTCCATGTTCACCTTCTTCATTACTTCTGCATGTAATCCCCCGTTAGAGGAAAGACCTCCATGGTTCTCCACGATTACATTAATATTTTTTTCTTTAGCATAAGTCGCCAGTTTGGTAAGACCGTCTATGGAACTTTTTTTCCATTCTTCAGGATCTGAACTTCCGTTTAGTTTT
>JBARUM010000329.1:0-4558 GCA_049645725.1 Maribacter sp. | reverse complement strand
CTTCCATTCCCTCAAGACTTAAAACTCTACATCTTACTATTCGTAGTCTGCTAAATCAAGATGTACGACCGGAAAAAATTATTTTATGGCTTCATGTAGACCTAAAGAATGAACTTCCTAAACAGTTGGCAAATCTCCAAAATGAGATTTTTGAAATCAAGTATTCCATATTAACTTGTTCCCACAGGAAATTGGTTCATTCTTTAGAAAAATACCCCGATGAAATTATCGTTACTTGTGACGATGACTTCATGTATAGAACCAATTGGCTTCAAAACATCTATAAGGAACACTTGAACCACCCTGATTGTATTACTGCAAACCAAACAAGATATATTAAATATGATTCTAGTGGAAATCCACTACCGTACAAAAATTGGATTTATAAGGGTGAAAAAAACTTTAATCCCAAAGCGGTAATACCCATTGGTGCTGAAGGTATACTCTACCCTCCTAATACTTTATCGGAAAAAACCACGAAATCAGAACTCTATTTAGAGCTAACTCCCCATGCAGATGACTTGTGGTTTAAGGCTATGGCGGTCTTAAAAAACACCAACGCTGTTTTAGCCGCTAATAGACCCAAAACGCCTATACCCATTATTGGTTCACAGAGATATTCCTTGAAGAAAACAAATATTGGTGCTGATAAAAATAGAACTCAATGGATTGCAGTGACCAATTATTTTGATATCTCCCCTAAAACATTACAATAATTCATTGAAATTGATTCCAAACAGATGACAGAAGAAATCAATAAATCTATTGAAGCCTTAGAAAAAGGAGGTCTTATCCTGTACCCAACAGATACTGTATGGGGTATTGGGTGCGATGCAACTAATGAGGCAGCCGTAAATAAAATATATGACCTAAAGAATCGTGATAAAAACAAAGCACTGATTTGTCTGGTAGGAAACGATGCCATGTTAGAAAAATATATTGAAACTGTCTCAGATTTAGCTTATGATATAATGGATTTGTCCACCAAACCAACAACAATTATTTATGATAACCCAAAAGGGATTGCCCAAAATTTGATTGTCGCAGACAAAACACTGGCCGTTAGAGTCGCCTCCGATAAATTTTGTCAATACCTTATCAATAAGTTTAAGAAACCAATCGTTTCAACCTCTGCAAATATTGAAGGTAGTGCCACTCCAAAAAGTTTCAAAGAAATAGACAGGGCAATTTTAACAGGTGTGGACTATGTGGTAAATTTGCACCGAGAAACCACCGTATCAAACTCCTCTTCCATTATTCGTTTAGGCAATGATGGAACTGTAATAGTGATTAGGGAATAATGAAGTAGCGAACGAAATGAATCACAAGCAAGCGCTTACACAAAACATTTTTAAAATTATTAGCGAAAGCGCTAACGAGATAAATGTAGAAGCATACGTTATAGGTGGTTATGTGCGTGATTACTTTTTACAGCGGGGTGAAGCCAACGATATTGATGTTGTAGCGGTTGGAAGCGGAATTGAGCTTGCCCAAAAAGTGGCTTCCAAACTTCAAGATAAACCTCAAGTTTCCGTTTTCAAAAATTTTGGAACCGCCATGGTAAAACAAGGTGATGTTGAACTGGAATTTGTGGGTGCGAGAAAAGAGAGTTATAAAAGATACAGTAGAAAACCTATAGTTGAAAATGGCACCTTAGAGGACGATCAGAATAGGAGGGATTTTACTATAAATGCACTGGCCCTTTCTCTAAACAAGAATGATTTTGGAAATTTAATAGATTCCTTTGACGGTATCGGAGATCTTGGAAAAAAAATAATCAGAACCCCGCTAGAGCCTGGCATAACGTATTCCGACGATCCTTTGAGAATGATGCGCGCCATTCGGTTTGCAACACAACTTGAGTTTAGAATTGAGCAAAATTCACTACAAGCCATTACAGAACACAAAGAGCGCAT
Organism: Maribacter sp.; assembly: GCA_049645725.1. Taxonomy (GTDB): domain Bacteria; phylum Bacteroidota; class Bacteroidia; order Flavobacteriales; family Flavobacteriaceae; genus Maribacter. Next base: position 2,642 of record JBARUM010000329.1, on the reverse strand, counting down.
TGAAATTATTTCTGGGGAGCGTATCGTAGATGAATTACATAAAATAATGGCTACAAAAAAACCATCCACAGGTTTTACCCTATTACTACAAACAGGGCTATTGGAAATTATTCTCCCAGAACTTACTGCGTTGCAAGGAATTGAAGAAGTTGAAGGTCAACGACACAAGGATAACTTCTGGCATACGCTAGAAGTACTGGATAATATCTGTGAAACTACGAATAACCTCTGGCTACGTTGGGCAGCACTATTACATGATATAGGAAAAGCACCTACAAAACGTTTTCATAAAAAAATAGGGTGGACTTTTCATGGTCACGAGTTTGTAGGCTCCAAAATGGTCTTTAAACTCTTTAAAAGATTAAGAATGCCATTGAACGACAAGATGAAGTACGTTCAAAAAATGGTACTTATGAGTTCTAGGCCGCAGGTTCTGTCTGAAGATTTCGTTACAGATTCCGCCGTTAGAAGATTGGTTTTTGATGCTGGGGATAAAGTTGATGATTTAATGACATTATGCGAAGCGGATATCACTACCAAAAATCCAAAGAAACAAAGTAGGTATAAAAATAACTTCAAGCTTGTCCGAGAAAAAATTATTGAAGTAGAGGAACGAGACCGTATCCGAAATTTCCAACCTCCCATTAGTGGTCAAGAGATTATGGAAGTCTTTGATTTAAAACCGTCTAAAGAAATAGGAATAATAAAAGAAGCTATAAAGGAAGCTATTCTTGAAGGAGAAATCCCAAATGAATATAATGCAGCCAAAGAACTAATGCTAACAAAAGGTAGAGCTTTGGGGTTAAAAACTATTGATTAAATAAAAATGAAATTTAGAAAAATAGCCAAGACTGCTTTAATTTTGGTGTATTTGGTTATCGTAGCCGGTGCAGTCGTGCGCATGACCGGTAGTGGAATGGGTTGTCCAGATTGGCCAAAATGTTTTGGTTATTACATTCCACCTACTGAGGCATCCGAGCTAGAGTGGCAACCACAAAAAGACTATAAAAAAGGACAGGTCATTATTTTTAATGAGGTTTTGAAAATTTCAAAAGAAGATTTTAAGACCTCCTTAAAATATCAAAAAGAAAACTGGGAACCTTATACAAAGCATGACTACGCCATTTTTAATCCATGGCATACCTGGATAGAATACATTAATAGGTTATTAGGTGCATTGGCCGGTATAGCTACTCTTTTATTGGCAATTGCCTCATTTAAATATTGGAACAAACAAAGAAGAGTGACCGTTCTTTCTTGGTTAGTTGTTTTTGGGATGGGGTTTCAGGCTTGGCTAGGGGCAACTGTTGTCTATTCCGTTCTGGAGCCCGTAAAAATAACCATCCACATGCTTATGGCTCTTATAATCGTAGCTGCCTTGCTTTACATCATATATATTGCAAATACAGAGAATAAAGCGATACGATATGATAAAGCCACTCTCGGCATCGCCATTTTTGCTTTAGGCATCACCCTGATTCAAATTGTTTTGGGCACCCAAGTAAGACAATTCGTGGATCACCAAATAGATTTAGTTGGTGAAAATGCTAAAAATCTTTGGCTTCAGAACCCATCCCTTCAGTTTTATATTCACCGTTCTTTTTCAATTTTGGTGACGTTGACCAACGCTTTTTTGATATATCGTATCATTAAACTACAATTAGGACATATAAAAATCTACTGGATCCTATTTATTCTCCTGGTAGAGATTTTTTCTGGAATAGCTATGTATTATTTAGATTTTCCATTTGCAAGTCAACCGCTCCATTTAATTTTAGCATCCATTTTATTTGGGGTACAGTTCTATTTAGTTTTAGACGCCTTAAAGCCTAAAACAAGTCTTAAAACTTCGTAACTTTGCATTCCCGCAAAAATAACAGTATGGTTTACAAGATAAGGGTGATATTAGATGCAGATGAAGATATCTTTAGAGACCTAGAGATAGAAGCCCACAATAATTTAGAAGACTTTCATAATGCCATCACGCAAGCTTTTGGTTTCTTGGGCAATGAAATGGCTTCTTTTTATACCTGTGATGAAGAATGGAAACAAGATGAGGAAATAGCCTTGTTCGATATGAGTGAGACAGGAACCGATGTGAGATTGATGAACGAAACTTTTCTTGAGAATGTACTTACGGAACAAACACCTAAACTGATTTATGTTTACGACTTTTTGAGCATGTGGACATTCTTTGTAGAATTAGCGGACATCACCGAAAAGGAAGATGGTCGTTCCTACCCCAACGTACTTTTCAGCTTTGGTGAATTACCGGAAACTCCTCCCGAAAAAAACTTTGAATCAGAAAGTAGTGCCCTCGATTTTGATGATACCTTTGAAAATTACGATGACCTTGATTTTGATGAAAACTGGAATTAACTCCTAACTCATAAGAAATGATTAACCTGTACGCCACCCAAATTGAAAACATCTCTATTCATAGAGTAGGAAATAAGAACAAAAATGAAGGTGTCTTTTTATCCAGTGAGCCTTTTGCTCTGAACGATGAAACTACCGGTTTGCTGAAAGAATATTTTTTTAAGCCATTCAGGGAAAAGGAGGAAAACTATTTTAAGTTTACCAATGAGGTTGATGTAGAGTTCAATGAGTTGTACAAAATTGCTAGTGAAATCTTTTCGGAT
>JBARUM010000328.1:0-2369 GCA_049645725.1 Maribacter sp. | reverse complement strand
TCTTTAAAAGTAATTCTGTATGGGAGCCTTGCTCTATAATTTCACCTTTTTGGAGTACCACGATATTGTCGGCATTTTGTATGGTAGACAACCGATGTGCAATTACTATAGAGGTTCGGTTCTTCATCATCTTTTCCAATGCGTCTTGTACTAATCTTTCACTTTCTGTATCCAAAGCTGAAGTGGCCTCGTCCAAAATCATGATTGGTGGATTCTTTAAAACTGCCCTAGCAATGGAAAGCCGTTGTTTTTGACCGCCACTTAGTTTATTACCACTATCACCAATATTGGTATCGTAGCCTTTTGGTAAATCCATTATGAAATCATGTGCATTGGCAATTTTAGCAGCCTCTTTTATTTCTTCCAAAGTGGCACCCTCTTTACCTAAACTGATATTGTTTTGAACAGAATCGTTGAAGAGTATGGAATCTTGCGTTACCAGTCCTAAAAGTCCTCGAAGGGATTTTTTGGAAAGTTCTTTTATGTTGATGCCATCAATTTTTATACTACCCTCGTTAACATCATAAAAACGCGTAACCAGATTTGCTATCGTACTTTTTCCACTACCAGATTGGCCTACTAGTGCCACGGTTTCACCTTTGGGCACCTTTAGGTTAAATCTCTTTAGCACATAGTCGTCCTCATACTTGAAAGAAATATTTTCCAATAGAATATCGCTATCAAAAACAGTTTTCTCGATCGGGTTTTCAATTTCCGCGATGGGATTCGTAGTTTCTAAAATTTCCAATACCCGTTCCGCAGCGGCATTTCCTTTTTTGACCCCATAGGAAGCTTTACTGATTGCCTTTGCTGGGGTAAGAATATTATACGCTAAACCCATATATGCGATAAAAGAGGCAGGGTCTAGTGTTTCCTCGACCAAAACCATTTTTCCTCCAAACCACAACAGAACGCCAATAACCAGAATACCTAAAAATTCCCCCGTTGGAGATGCTAAGTTTTGACGGTTTAAAAGTGTATTGCTAAAATTGAAGAATCGTTTGGTTGAGGCACTGAACGTTCGGTAAAAACGAGATTCCGAATTGAAGGCCTTTATTACCCGAAGTCCACTTAAGGTTTCTTCTATGACCGACAGAAATTCGCCCTGTTCTCGCTGAACGTCATCGGATTTCTTTTTAAGTGATTTTCCTATTCTAGAGATGATCATCCCTGCAACTGGGATAAAAACAAACACGAAAAGCGTTAGTTTTCCGCTTATCCCAAACATGATTAAAATAGTGAATAAAATGGTCAGCGGCTCCCGTACAATAAGTTCCAAAATAGACAGGAAAGAATGCTGAATCTCAAGTACATCTGAGGATATCCGAGCTATAACATCACCTTTTCGCTTTTCTGAATAATAGGATATAGGCAGTGTGGTGATTTTACGGTACATACTGTTCCTTATGTCCTTGAGAACACCGTTCCTAAGGAAGGTAATAAAGTACATAGCCAGATAATTAAACAAGTTTTTTAGTAGAAACAGTACTAGTATTAAACCTATAACAAGGACAAGTGCTTTCATTTTATCCTCCCCGGCATATTGAGTAACATGATAGCCTAAATAATCTATAAAATAATCTTTAGCATTACTTATTCCATCAAAAACAGGAAGCTCCATGACTGGCTCCGTTTGTTCAAACAGCACGTTGAGCATTGGAATCAGTGCGGCAAAAGAAAGTGCACTGAACAAAGCGTAGAGGATATTAAAGAAAATATTTAGATAACCATATCGGCTATAAGGTTTCGCAAAGCGAAGAATCTTCTTGAAATAATCCATTAATTCAATTTAAGCTCACTCAAAATGCTTTTAATTTTAGCATCGAGCGTAGCGGCTACTGACTTGTAATTCTCGGCTTTATCTAGTTTAGTATTCGTACTAATGTAAAATTTAACCTTAGGTTCTGTACCACTTGGTCTTGCGGCCACTCGCGTACCATCCTCGGTCTCGTAAATCAATACGTTAGATTTTGGAATATCGATTGGTTTTTCTTCTCCAGTGAGAACATTCTTGGCGATTGACGTATTATAGTCCTCAATCCATTTTACTTTAGAACCGGCAACAGAAGCTACCGGATTCTCCTTGAAATCTTTTAGCATCTGTTTAATTTCCTCTGCACCACTTATTCCCTTTTTTGTAATGGAGACAAGATGTTCTTTGTAGAAACCATAATCTACATAGCAGTCAATTAAATCTTTATAAAAAGAACTACCGTTCGTCTTGGCCTGAGCGCCAATCTCGCAAGCCAGAAGGGTAGAGGTAACCGCATCTTTATCGCGTACAAAATCACCTACCATATAACCAAAACTCTCTTCACCGCCACCGAGGAAGTCGGACTCAGGAAAGTCCTTTATCATTTTGCCAATCC
>JBARUM010000327.1:0-3872 GCA_049645725.1 Maribacter sp. | reverse complement strand
TAAGGTAGACGCTCAAACCCCCGGCCGTATTCCCGGAAGCGTAGTGCTGGGTCTCCAACATCTTTATAAAAGCGTAATTAATTTGACGGAAAGGAAGGGAACGCTTCCCATGGAATTTTTCTATTCTATTACGAAGAGTCTTGTATATTTCTGCATTCCCAAATTTTCCGGCCTTTTTCAGGTCAGGTATGAGGGAATCAACGAAATTGAAGAAGTCCATGTTGCCAACAGATTTACCCTCTATTTCTTTTTTGAGGGACGACATGGACAGGCTTTCTATTTTACCCTCTTCTTCTAGGCGAGTAACCGTATCGTATATCTTCTTTAATTTTTCTTGTATGCCATTGTTCAGACGAGTAATATTGGAAGCGATTTTGCTTGATGACCTTATCCTTTGATTTTTGGCATCAAAATCTTTTTCGGCTAAGTTGTAACCTAATGGTAGATATATAGTTTTCCTGTTATAGGTAATGCGAATGGCCAATGGGAAAGTGCCATCCTGTTTTTGGCGTACTTTGTTGAGAAGGACTTTTGTAGTTAACACTGTTTATAAATTTATAAACTATTTATAAACAAATATAGGTATTATTTGGTTCTATATGGTTTAATAAAAAAATTAATTTACTGAAAAACAGCATTTTAGGTATTTTTAAAATCAAATAAAACCATAAAAGATGTGCCTGTCACGCAGGGGGTCGCGGGTTCGAGTCCCGTCCAGACCGCAAAAGCCTCTATTTTTAGAGGCTTTTTTCATTTTAACTATCTGATAATCAGTGTTATAAAAATGTTAATGTTAAATAAAAGTTAATCAGCGTGCTGCGTTCGTGCTGCATTTTTACCCCTTTTTTACTTCTTGGCAGCATTTTACACTACCCTACAATTGATGGTAGCATTAATTGTTAAATAAAATCAATTTATCTTCTTACTTTTCTTTTTCTAAACTGAAATAAAGTGAGAATACAATACTGCTCCGATCTGCACTTAGAATTTGCAACAAACAAAATATGGCTATCGAATAACCCTTTGATACCTTCAGGGGAGGTTCTTATCGTTGCCGGAGATACTCACTATCTGGGGAATGATTTTGAAAATCTTGATTTTTTTAAGTGGGCATCTGACCATTACCAACAAACCTATGTTATAGCCGGCAACCATGAATACTATGGCGGATATGACTTGTCTTTGCATAAGAAGCCATTTAAATGGGAATTACAGCGTAACGTATTTTTTCTAAACAATCAGTCTGTAAAAATAAATGACCTCACGCTGCTATTTTCTACCTTTTGGAGTCATGTACATACTGAAAATAGAAACTCGGTTTCTAGCAGCGTAAATGATTTTTATAAAATAAGGCTGGGTGATCATCGGCTGAGTGTAGATGATTTCAATCAGCTTCATACGGAGGCTTTTGATTTTTTGAACCAAAATCTCGAAAACCATAGTGGCCAAACTATTGTGATTACGCACCATCTACCCACTCCATTATGTAATTCCCCTGAATTCAAGGGCAGTTCACTTAACGATGCATTTGTTGTTGATAAAACCGATTACATAATTGAATCAAATATTGATTACTGGATTTACGGCCATGTACATAGAAACATTGGTAATGCCATGAAGTTGGGAAGTACAACTATGTTGTGTAATCAATTGGGGTATGTTGATATGAACGAGCATCATGATTTTTCTAGGGAGGCTTTTCTTGAATTTGCAACATAATTCAAATATAAGCTTTACATTTTTTGTGGGTTATACGTGGGTGTTCTTCCCATTTTTTGATAAATACTTATCTACCAAAACATTATAAAATCCAGACTAGATTCGCTCGCAAAGTTTTTGGGTTAGATTTGTCTGCTAATTTAGATCCAAGCATTTACAAGAAAATTCTTCGTTCATCTTCAATAACAATTGTTAAACTCTTTAAGATTGTCTAATTTGTAAGCTTTAACTCCCCTTTAAAAATATTTATCAATTTATATGGCCAAAGCAGATATTGACTTTGAAAAAGAATTATGGGATGCCGCTAACGAACTCCGTGGTGCGGTTTCCGAAAATAATTACAAGAATTACATTTTACCTCTGGTCTTTTTAAAACACCTTAGTGAGCGGTTTGAAATTATAAAAGAAGAACTTGAAAATACCCTTAACGAACCACGTTCTGAATATTACACCACCGATAAAGCTGAAAAGGAGTACGTTCTTGCTGACCCAGATGAATACCGTTCGCGTAATACCTTTATGATTCCGCACACCGCTTCATGGCAATATTTAAAGGATAATGCAGAGCAGGACGATATTAAAGTGATCATTGATGATGCATTTGATGTCATTCAAGAATTACTTACGGCCTACAATCCACAACTGAACAACTTACTTCCTAGAATATTTGTAAAAAGTGAACTTTCTGCCAAACAGTCCGGTGGAATCATCAACTTATTGTCACACCCAAAATTCTCGGAGAAGGAAAATCCGGAGAGTGACATTCTGGGTCGTATCTATGAATACTACATTGGCCGTTTTGCCATGGCAGAAGGTTCTGGTGCAGGACAATTCTTTACGCCCGGCAGTATTGTTCGCTTGTTGGTAGAGCTATTGGAACCCTATAAAGGCAGAATCTTTGATCCTGCTTGTGGAAGTGGCGGTATGTTTGTACAAAGCTTAAAGTTTATTAAAGAACACGGCGGTGATAAAGGTGACATTTCTATCTACGGACAAGAAATGACTTCGCAAACACTGCGTTTATGTTTGATGAACCTGTTGCTGCGTGATCTTTCATTCGATATTAAATTAGGCAACTCCTTATTGGATGATAAATTCCCTAACCTGAAAGCTGATTTTGTCATTGCCAACCCTCCTTTTAATGTGAGCAATTGGCACCCTGAGGATTTGCCAGAAAATGACCCACGCCTTTTTGGCCCACGGGAGGAATTTACGACTGACGGCAGCGCAAATTATATGTGGATGCAAACCTTTTGGAATCATCTAAGTGATACTGGTACTGCAGGTATTGTAATGGCAAATGGAGCTATGACTTCTAATACCAAAGGCGAAAAAAATGTACGGCAATATATGGTAGATGAAGGCATGATAGATTGTATTGTTCGTATGCCAGACAAGCTATTTTTAACTACGGGCATCCCTGCATGTTTGTTCATTTTAAGTAAAAATCGTGATGGAAAAGATGGTGAGCACCGCGAGCGTATGAATGAAATTTTGTTTCTAGATGCAGCGAAGATGGGTACTATGGCGAGCCGTAAACTACGTGTTTTTGAAGATGATGATATTGATAAAATTGCGGATACCTACCACAACTGGCGAACCAAAGGCAAAAGCTATAAAGACTTTGACGGCTTCTGCAAAGCCGCCACATTAGAAGAGGTGCAAAAACAGGATTACAAACTCACTCCTGGTATTTATGTAGGAACCGAAGCCGAAGAAGATGACGGCATCCCCTTTGAAGAAAAAATGGAGGGTTTAAAGGCTACTTTACTGGAACAGTTTGGAAAAGGGGAAACTTTAAAGAAAGAGATATTGGCGAATTTTGATAAATTTTAAAAAAAGCGTTCACTAAAACTAGGTGTTCATGTAACATGAACAGTCTAAAAAAATGAACAAAATATAAAAGCAAAGCACAATGGCATCATTTGAAGACAGCCAAATAGAATATAAAAGTTTAAAAAAGGTCACAGGTAAAACAGCAGATTTTAGTAGTCTTTCTGAAACCTGTGTTGCGTTTGCCAATGCGCAAGGTGGTGAAATTGTGATTGGAATTGAAGACAAGGAAGCTTCGCCTGATAAAAATCAAAAGATTGCTCCAGAAATTATGAACAAAACAGTTGCGAGGTTGAGAGATATGACTGATGCAGTTGGTT
>JBARUM010000326.1:0-2757 GCA_049645725.1 Maribacter sp. | reverse complement strand
AGATATAATTGATTATTACAGTAATCTATAATTAAGACTAAAGACAAAAAATGTCAGTTAGAAAATTAAAACCAATCACTCCAGGACAGCGTTTTAGAGTAGTAAACGGATTCGACGCGATTACTACTGATAAGCCGGAGAAGAGCTTGCTAGCTCCGTTAAAAAAGTCCGGAGGTAGAAACAGTCAAGGAAAAATGACTATTCGCCAAAAAGGTGGAGGTCATAAAAGAAGGTATCGTGTTATTGATTTCAAAAGGGATAAGCAAAATGTTGCTGCTACTGTGAAGTCGATTCAATACGATCCTAATAGAACTGCGTTTATTGCTCTTTTGGAATATGCCGATGGGGAAAAGAGATATGTCGTAGCTCAAAATGGTTTACAGATTGATCAGCAGGTAATTTCTGGTTTAAATGCTGCGCCTGAAATTGGTAATGCCATGCCTTTGAGTGAGATTCCTTTAGGAACTATCATCTCTTGTATTGAGTTACGTCCAGGTCAAGGAGCTGTTATGGCTAGAAGTGCCGGAACTTTTGCCCAATTAATGGCAAAGGACGGAAAGTTTGTAACTGTTAAAATGCCTTCTGGTGAAACTAGACTTGTGTTATCTACATGTATGGCAACTATAGGTGCAGTTTCTAACTCGGATCATCAACTATTGGTTTCAGGAAAAGCCGGTAGAAGCAGATGGTTGGGTATTAGACCAAGAACAAGACCTGTTGCAATGAACCCTGTTGACCACCCAATGGGAGGTGGAGAGGGAAGAGCTTCCGGTGGTCATCCAAGATCAAGGAATGGTATTCCGGCCAAAGGTTTCAGAACTCGTTCTAAGACAAAGAGCACTAACAAATATATAATAGAACGTAGAAAGAAATAAAAGAAGAAAGAAATGGCACGTTCACTAAAAAAAGGACCTTACGTTCACTATAGTTTAGAAAAGAAAATCCAGCAAAGCGTATCTTCTGGTAAAAAGTCAGTAATTAAGACATGGTCTAGGGCATCAATGATAACTCCGGATTTTGTTGGAATGACAATAGCTGTTCATAACGGACGACAATTTGTTCCCGTTTTCGTAACTGAGAACATGGTAGGACATAAGTTAGGAGAATTTTCACCTACAAGATCTTTTAGGGGTCATGCCGGTGCAAAAAACAAAGGTAAAAAGTAAGCTATGGGAGTTCGTAAAAAACAGATGGCCGAAAGAATAAAGGCTGAAAAACAAAAAGTAGCTTTTGCTAAATTGAACAACTGCCCTACCTCTCCTAGAAAAATGAGATTGGTTGCAGATTTGATTAGAGGACAAAAGGTTGAGAAGGCCTTGGCCATTCTGAGGTTTAATTCAAAAGAGGCTTCAAGAAAATTAGAAAAATTATTACTTTCTGCATTGGCTAACTGGCAGGCTAAGAATGAAGAGGGTAATCTAGAGGATGCTGAACTAGTTGTGTCAGAAATACGAGTAGATAGTGGCACGATGCTAAAAAGGCTAAGACCTGCTCCACAAGGTAGGGCACATAGAATAAGAAAGCGTTCCAACCATGTTACATTGGTTTTGGGGTCTAACAATAATATAGAAAGCTAGAATGGGACAGAAAACAAATCCAATAGGAAATCGTCTTGGAATTATCAGAGGATGGGAATCTAACTGGTATGGTGGAAATGATTATGGCGATAAACTGGCCGAGGATAGTAAGATTAGGAAGTATATACATGCTAGACTTTCAAAGGCTAGTGTTTCAAGAGTAATTATTGAACGCACTTTAAAACTTATTACGGTTACAGTCACTACAGCTAGACCTGGTATTATTATAGGTAAAGGTGGTCAGGAAGTAGATAAGTTAAAAGAGGAGCTGAAGAAAATTACAGGCAAAGAAGTTCAAATCAATATTTATGAAATTAAAAGGCCTGAAGTTGATGCTAATCTAGTTGCTGCCAGTGTAGCGCGACAAATTGAAAGTAGAATCTCTTTCAGAAGAGCGATAAAAATGGCTATTGCAGCTGCCATGAGAATGAATGCCGAAGGTATCAAGATTCAGATTTCTGGTCGTTTAAATGGTGCTGAAATGGCACGGTCAGAGTCTTATAAAGACGGTAGAATTCCACTATCCACTTTTAGAGCGGATATTGATTATGCTTTACAAGAAGCCCAAACAACTTATGGTAAGTTAGGTATTAAGGTTTGGATAATGAAAGGTGAAGTATATGGCAAGAGGGAATTGTCTCCATTGGTTGGAATGAAAAAAGGACAAGGAAAGGATTCTGGAAAACAAGAAGGCGGTAGAAAACCACGTCGCAGAAAGTAATTTTTTAAAGAAGTAGAGAAATGTTACAACCGAAAAGAACGAAGTTCCGTAAAATGCAGAAAGGCCGTATGAAAGGTCTTGCTGGTAGAGGACACCAACTTTCAAATGGTATGTTCGGTATAAAGAATGTTGATGATGCTACATTTTTGACTTCACGCCAAATAGAAGCTGCTCGTATTGCTGCTACTAGATTTATGAAGAGAGAAGGTCAATTGTGGATTAAAATATTTCCAGATAAGCCGATTACGAAAAAGCCATTAGAAGTACGTATGGGTAAAGGTAAAGGTGCGCCAGAATATTTTGTAGCTGTGGTTAAACCAGGTAGAATAATGTTTGAAGTGGCCGGAGTTCCTATGGAAGTAGCAAAAGAAGCTTTAAGATTAGCGGCTCAAAAACTTCCTGTTAAAACAAAATTCATTGTAGCTCGAGATTACGAGGGCGGAAATTAAACGTAAGGAA
>JBARUM010000325.1:0-2645 GCA_049645725.1 Maribacter sp. | reverse complement strand
CGGCAATTGAGAAAATGATAACGGAAAATAGTCAATTTTACTTTCCATTTGCAGATGCCCAAGGGGTACTTTATGACGATAAAAAGTCAAGGGAAATAGAACGTGATAGTGCCATCAAACTCACTTTGGAACCAACGGATAAAACCAGGGCTACTTTTCAATTACTTTATGAATATTCGGATATGATGCAAGCAGGAATACAGAGTTATGATATTCTCCTATTACCTATTTGTGATTTGAAAAGTGAAGATTTTGATAGAAATGGCACTAAAATATCCCAAAATGGTCGAAATGGTGAAATGGTGCTTGATGATGGAAAATGGAAGTTACACACCAAATTGGCAATAAAAATAACCTAGAAGCAAATGATTTATTTAATTCTATTATTACTCATAACCCATCTCTTAGTCCTATATCTTTTAAAGAAGTATGTAGATGACTACAAAGAAAATAACCACAATTTTATTACGAGCGAGCTACGTAAAATCAACTCTTCCTTTACGCATAGTATTCAATTGGCAGAATCAAACATGAACATTCATTATGAGGAATCAAATGCCATTTTGAAAAAACTGGAGCGGAATGCAAATAATTTTAGCCAAAACAATACCAAAAAGTTCAATGAACTTACATCCTTTATAAAGTCAGATTATCATTCTTTAACCCAACTATTGAAGACGAACAATGAATTGATCCATAAGCTAACGGAGAATACAAAAATTAATATCACCAAGAACAAAGACTTAAAACCACTTTTGGAAAGCAGTAGTGATGAGTTAGAAAAAGTTTATGGAAAGATAAAAATGCTTGTTTCCAACTATGAAAAGAGTTTAAAGGATATCAAAATTGAAATCGAAGATGTTCTTTCCTCAGTCGAAAAGACCACTAATGATAAAATTAAGCAAATGACTGCAAATGGTGAAAAAACTATCTCTGAAACAGTAGAAGTGAGTAAAGAAGCCATAACCTATTTTACCGAAAGCACGAACAAGCAATTAAGCAAAGTACTAAAAGACAATCAAATAAAAATCCTTGCAGAGAAAGTTCAACGAATTGATGATGAATTAAAACTTAACTTATCACAAGTGAATAAATTAATAATAGGTGTAGAAAACACTTTTAAATCGGAACTAATAGCACTTAAGAAAGAAGGCAAAAGAGGTTTTTTTGGATTTTAATATCAAAATTGTAGAATGAAAATTAAATTATTTCAAGGAGAACTTCAAGAACACCGGCAAATGGTCCGATAGTTTTCGGGCCCTATCCAAATTTTCACATACCCTCACAAAATCAATGACACCGCTTTTTGTTTTAGTGATGGTATTGGAGTAAAAAATATTGTCAATGGCATGGTTGCGGTAATCAAAACCATCACAAGCTCTTTTTAAGGTAGTTTTTTGGTTAGTAACGGCGGGGGAATACTTTTTTTGCTTAAAATCGTTGAATACCGGGTTGGCTTCGTCAACATTAAAGTCGCCCGCTAAAATGAGCGGTCCGGTAATTTTGCTATTTATGTATTGGGTAAGTGCCTTAACTTCTGCCTCTGGGTTTTTGTCATGAGGCCTAGAGTGAAAGTTAATGAGGGTCAATTTTTTATCCGTCATGTAAAAATCTAGTATAAAGGGTTCCCGGTCAATAACGGTCTCTAATTCCTTAATTAGTCTTCCTCTATTTTTAATCTTTATATTTTTTGTTTTCCAAATAATCCCATAACGCTCGGTCACATACATTGGTATTCTGGTAGGGTTGCTGATTACATAATCCCAATTTGCCCCTTTACGGTTAAGGATATCGGTTAATTTAGCTACCGCCTGTGCACCGCCAAAGCCAGATACTACTTCTTGTATGGCTACAATATCGGCATCTCTCAAAAGTTCTGCTATTTCTTCTAATTCGTCATAGCTTTTAGTCTTTCCAAAATCTTGAATGTTCCATGAGACAATGGTGATTTCATCCTGTTGTGAGAAAGTTTGGACTGAAATTACCAGGATGAATAAGAATACTATTTTCTGAAACATAAGTTTGCGTTCAATGAAATGCAAAACTATTGAAAGTTAAGGTTACAGGTTTACGTAAATCCTTAATCCTTACTTAAATGAGCCGAATAATCTGCTTAATCAACTCATAAAAATACTATATTTGAGCCGAATAAATGATTTAATCGGCTCATGAAATACAATTGGCAGCAAAAAGACTGGCCTCATTTTAAGTATGAAACTGAGGCTGTTGAAAATTTACTCTATGATTTTGCAAAGCGTACGGGGCGCATTAGTGGAGTATTGGATGGTTTTTCTGAATCCGAACAGACAGAAGCTATGATAAACTTAATGGTTTCCGAAGCTATAAAGACCTCGGAGATAGAAGGAGAGTATCTCAGCCGAAAAGACGTCATGTCCTCTATAAGAAAGAATTTAGGCCTAAATCCTGAACTACCTGCATCTAAGGATAACAGGGTTGAAGGAATATCCGATTTAATGCTGGCAATCCGTAAACACTTTACGGCTCCTCTTACAGAAAAGATGCTTTTTGATTGGCATACCATGCTGATGAAAGGCGGTAAAGGAATAGAAATAGGCCAATGGCGTTCACATGAAGAACCCATGCAAATCGTTTCCGGGGCACTAGGCCGAGAAATTGTTCATTTT
>JBARUM010000324.1:0-2737 GCA_049645725.1 Maribacter sp. | reverse complement strand
TTTACATAGTCATTTATTGTAGTTACTTCTTCAAACACAATAAAAAAAGCATCCCAAGATTTAAATTCCAAGGGTATATTTGTTCTACCATTTTCAATTTTAAAAGATACTTTTTCTGTTTTACCCGTTTCAGGATTCCATAGTAATGGTCGTTTTCCAATAACGTTGAAGCTAATGTTTGCTTTTGTCGGTGTTACACTTCTATTATTCAACCAATAGATATCCTTCGTAGAATTTATCGTTCTATGCCTAAATAATATGCTATTATCAGTATCCTCAATAATAACATCCGGTGTTAAATTTAAGTCTGGAATACTCACCATTTTAGAAGCTACCTCTTTGGCTAATTTCTCAAAGATGATAGGGTCGTCTGCAAGGCTAGGAGAAGAAGTTGGTTGTGTGCCCGCCACTTTTATACCCGCATTTTGTAATCCACTTATTTTTTGAAGTACGGAAAGCGTCATTTCTTTAGCGCTTTTGTCCAGTACAAGTATGCTGTATGTGTTGCCACTTGGGGCTACTAACTTGCCATCCTCGGCAGAAATATCTTCTTTTAAAATTGATGCGTTTACATAATCGAATTCTAAACCTTTGGGAATCATTGGTAAGCTTTCTTTTGATATCCAAGTTATGTTTGTGTTCTCACCGTAATAATATAGTACATCCGCTACATTTTTACCTTGTTGTAACATATAAGAACTACGGGCTAAATAGCTCATCCAGGCTTTTGCACCAGCACCCGACCACGTTTCTTGTCTGGTAAAATATTGGCCAAACGGACCTAAAGAAAATCCTGGCATTTTATCATCTAAAGGTTGATGAACAGATGTATGTATTACAAATCTGTTAAGTCCTGAGGCCAACTCTAAATCTGCCGTACGTTTTAGTTTTTCTGGATGCCAGCTAAAAGCATTCTTTATGGAGGTCATAGATTCGGCAGCGACAAATGTTTTTCCGTAGATATGGGCAACAGAAGCAGATTCACGTATATCGGCTTCACTACGTACTTCTTCATTGTTACCAACAGCCAAACTACCCGGTGTCCACATTGCGGACATGGGGACATCGGCATAACGTTTTACATCCATGCCATCGGCCAAATATATACGTCCACCTTCATGCGATTCTGTGTACCGTTTCATTCCTCTTTTATGCAATTCTTCGCCAATTACATTGTAATGGTTTTCAGCAATTAACTCACTAATAGTTTTTCTAAAATCCCATAAAAATTTCTCACTGGCTTCAGTACCTTTTATTATTCTACCTGTTAGTGTTGGAATCCATGGGAACAGGGAATAACCTCTTCTTTTTTTAAATTCTTCAGGTAGTTTTTGAGTCCAGTTCATATGGCCAGCTTCATAACTATCCAAAATCATATAGCCCAAGCCTTTTTCACCAATCATACCACCCGTGGCGTCTTTGTACATATCTAGGTAGGTATTTATATATTGCGCAACGGCTGTAGGGTCTAATTTATCAACTTCTAGACCTGTCGCCTCCGGTGAGGCTGGGTGGTTTTGACGTCCGGTCAACGAGTATCCAAAACGGATTATAGTCCATTCGCCTTTTGGCGCTTCCCAAATTATACCACCATCTGGCTGTAATAAGGAAGTTAAATCAATAACATCATTCCTTCTAATTACGTCTAAACTATTAGGGGAGAATGATTTGGTATCTTCTTTCCATGGAGAAAAACCAGCTTTATCCTCAATTTTGTCTATACGCGCCGTGTTGTACAATACAAATTCAGAAACATGCACCCCGTCCGGTTTAGGAGTTTCTCCACCACCGCCCATTAGGGCAGCTATTCCTGAAACCGCACCTGGTAAGGTTGTAAAAGCAAATCTGAAATATTTTGCTGTAGTAGGAGCAAAACTAACTGTTGTTTGGGGTACTATACTGCCGTGAATTCTAGTTACTTCTTTAAAGTTAATACCGTCATCACTAACTTTTAGACTTCTATTTTCAGGGCTACCCATGAACTGTTCTAATTGGCTATGGTTGGCACCAACAACGGCGAGTGCTTGAAATGTTTGAGGACTTTCAAATTCATACTGTATCCATGTGTCTTCACCCGGTTCATTTGGCGGTAAAAAATTAGCCGTGTTTAAATTTGAATCCGTTAGGGCATCTAAATTGAATTGACCTCCGCTAGAAGTTACTTTCGGTTTCAATTCCTGTAAGGTTTTTTCAGATTCTGATAAACGAAAAGCTATGACGGCCGCATCTTGATAAAAATTTGGTTCTTCACCTATAAAACGCTCTGAAATTCCAGCCTCATTCAACGCTATATCTTGAAAATTACTAATTATATCCGATGGCCTAGGTAAATCACCAATAAAGGTTCTACCTCCTGTAACAGTTGTTTCTGTCCATACAAATTTCTTCATACCATCTTTAGGGGCTACCCATGGGCCTCCGGTAACACTCCATCCTGGGGAACCGGCAATTGCCATTTCCAGTTCATTCTTTATGGCTAGGTCTGTAGTAAATTTGAAAGCATCTTTCCAATCCGGTTGCATAAAAACTAATTTTTTTGGCACTATAACAGGCGTAAAAAGGTTGGCATCAAAATTTTGAAAACCACCAATCCCGGTTTGCTTCATCCAATCCAAATCCTTTTGAATACCTTCTTTAGTTATGTTACCATTCATCCAATGCCACCAAACTCTTGGTTTAGCCTCATTGGGAGGGTTTTTAAACTCTTCTAATAAAGAGTTGTTCTCCTCTTGTTGCG
>JBARUM010000323.1:0-3307 GCA_049645725.1 Maribacter sp. | reverse complement strand
GTAGTGGAATTCAGAATAACAGAATAAAAATGAGCAAGGTTGAAATTTGGCAATGGGGATTAATTATAACATCAAGTTTGGTGTTATTTTTCCTTTCCCCTTTGGCAAAAAATACCAATCAGTTTTTTAAGGCGGTTCAGAAGAAAAAAACACCCAATACGTTCATGCTAATGGGCAGTTTAATTATCTCTTGGATCTTTGCCAAGAGCATCACCAACGCCGCTAATCTAGGACTGGACTATGGAATTGTCGGCGGAGTGGCTTACGCCGGATATTATGTTTCTTTTGCAGTCGCAGGTGTTATTATTTATAAAATGCGCTTACAAGGTAATTATACCAGTATTCATCATTTTCTCACCTCTAAATTTGGTAAAGGTGCGGTCGCAGTTTTTTCGATTCTAATCGCTATTAGATTATTTAACGAGGTATGGAGCAATACCATGGTCATAGGTACTTATTTTGGTGATATGGGAACTAGTCCTTACTACTGGTCTATATTAGTTTTTACCGCATTAACATTAGCTTATGTCCTTAAGGGAGGAATGAGCAGTTCTATATTTACGGATGCTCTGCAAATGGGTTTGTTCTCCGTTCTTTTGCTTGTTATTTTGGGCACTATATTTAGTCCGGAAACAAGCTTCTCACCTCAAAGCGCTATTAATTCTGGCGTTTGGTCCTTTAATACAGGTTTAAATTTATTATTTGCGGCAGTTTTACAATCATTTAGTTATCCTTTTCATGATCCCGTGTTAACCGACAGAGGTTTTTTAAGCAGTCCAAAAGTTACACTTAATAGCTTCTTATGGGCGGCTGTATTAGGAGGTTTATGTATAGTGCTTTTCAGTATTATCGGAGTTTACGCGCAATCCCAGGGAATGCAAGGCCAAGCAGCTGTTGAAGTAGGGAAGGCTTTTGGTGTGGTTATTCTTTTGGTCATCAATTTTATTATGATCACCTCAGCGGCATCTACGTTAGATTCCACTTTTTCGTCATTTTCAAAATTGTTGGCCATTGATTTAAAATTAGGGAATTCACTAAAATTTGGTCGTTGGTCTATGATAGCGATTGCAGTTTTGGGTACTATTCCTGTTTTCTTGGATGCGGAGATACTTTCGGCCACAACCATAAGCGGCACCATGGTAATAGGCTTAACCCCAATTTTTCTGTTTTGGAAAGGCAAAGCACCTAAAATCAGTTTTCACCTAAGTGTGTTTTGTGGGATTTTATTCGGATTTTTGCTGATTTTTAGTTGGTTTCCAAAATCATTGATTTTTACCACCGGGAAACATTCGGATTTGTTATGGATTAATTTTTGGGGCATTACATGCTGCATTTTCCTCTATTTTATACCCAAATGGATAAAAAGATAACACATATCGGAACAAAAAGCGGGAAGCTACTCCTCTTTGGAGGGGTATATAGCAACCTACAAGCTTTGGAAAAATTGATTTCCATCGCCGAGGCTGAAGGTATTCCTCCTGGAAATTGTATTAGTACGGGTGATATTACCGGATATTGCGCCCAACCTGAAGAGACGATTCAGCTTTTTAAAAAATGGGGCGCTTTGAGTATTGCAGGTAATGTAGAGCTACAACTTGCTACTGATAGTGAAGATTGCGGATGTGATTTTAAAGCAGGTGGCCGTTGTGATAGTTTCTCAAAACTATGGTTCCCTTATACTAAAGGGAATTTATCCAATGAATCTTTAGGATGGGTGTCTCAGCTACCAGAAAACATCAGTTTTGAATTTGGTGGAAAAAAAATAGCTGTGGTCCATGGGAACTATGGTAACGTCTCCGAGTTCATTTTTAAATCAAACGCGAATATCAGCAAGGAGAATTGTTTTAAGGACACCCAAAGTGACGTTATCATTGCAGGGCATTGTGGCCTTCCTTTTCATCAATCTATAAAGGAAAAGCTTTGGCTAAACCCTGGTGTAATTGGGATGCCAGCCAATGATGGCACTACCCGAGTTTGGTATATGCTACTGGAAACAGAACAAGGAAAGATAAAATATACTCATCGGTCTTTTGAGTACGATTTTAAGACAGCACAGCAACTCATGTTTAAAAATCATTTACCCGAAGAATACGCAGATACGCTTTCTTCCGGTATTTGGGACAATATGGAAATACTCCCTGAATTGGAAAAAATGGGACAGGGAATTCCAATAAATTTAGATACTACACGAAAACAAAATATAGAACCTAAAACACAAAAAAAGATGGCAGATTCGTATTACGATCCAAAAGATCTTAGAAAATTTGGTAAAATAACGGAGTGGAGCGAAGAGCTTGGCACTAAATTTTTTGACTATTACGGTAAGGTTTTCGAAGAAGGTGCACTAAGTGCTAGAGAGAAATCCTTAATTGCATTGGCGATTTCGCATGTGGTAAAATGTCCGTATTGTATTGATGCCTATACCAAGGACGGTTTGCAAAAGGGGATCACCAAGGAAGAAATGATGGAAGCTGTACACGTTGGGGCAGCAATAGAAAGCGGAGCCACTTTGGTTCACGGTGTACAGATGATGAATAAATATGACAAATTATCTATGTAAATAGTTGACAGTTGTCCGTTTTTAGTTGTTGGGATTGTTCCGATAACTATCAACCGGAAACCATCAACCACAATAAAAAAAGAAATGGCTACAAAATCATTAAAAGCGAAAGGGAACGAACTTGCGCAAAGCAACAGACAGCTCGATATTTTAAACGGAGGTGTTTTTGCCGAAGGCGAACTACCTTACTTTAAGGACAAAATTGCAGAAATTGGACATTTTCCATTGCGACCTAAAAAACTTGAAATTCTACAGATAAATGTGGGCTATATGTGCAACCAAGTCTGTGAACACTGTCACGTGGATGCTGGTCCGGACCGAAAGGAAATCATGACCAGAGATACCATGAGGCAGTGCTTGGAGGTAATAAAAAATACAGGGGCACATACACTAGATTTAACTGGTGGAGCACCCGAAATGAATCCCGATTTTGAGTGGTTTGTAGAGGAAGCTGCTAAAGCAGGTATTAAAGACTTTATAGTTCGCTCCAATCTTACGATTATCAGGGCGAATAAAAAATACTATCACTTACCGGATTTCTTTAAGAAACATAATGTCCATGTAATTTCATCAATGCCCCATTATACCCGCGGAAAGACCGATAAACAACGTGGTGACGGTGTTTTTGATAAATCGATAAAAGCCTTACAAGAACTTAATGAAAGAGGATACGGCATGCCTGGAAGCTCCTTACGCTTAGATTTGGTGTATAATCCATCAGGAGCCTATTTGCCAGGTGACCAAATG
>JBARUM010000322.1:0-5705 GCA_049645725.1 Maribacter sp. | reverse complement strand
CCCCAATAGGATCTAGATAGAAAAGTCCATCCAATCTCAACGGCTTCAGAGGATTTTTCGTGAAGTTTAAACCGAGAACTACCAATGATTATATTAGTTGCTTTATCAATGATTACAAATGCCCCTTTGGAATCCATTGCTCCTTTAGAAAATTCTTTAAAACAGCTCTTTCGTATCTATCTGGATTTTGGTGTAGTTTCCAAATCTCAGGTTCATTGGCCGCTTGGTACAGCGCTTTAAAATCATCTAACTCTATCGGTCGCATCAAAACGAAGTCATTTTCTAAGGTCGGTTGCAGGTTCATGCTCATTTCAAATTCCTTTCTCTTTTCATTTCAGGCTGATTGGCAACTTTAAAATCAAAAATATCATTTCTTGCATAATGCCCGTTTACATCAAAATCCATTTTGGCGTTGATAATAGTATCCAAATCAATATAGGCCATCAGGACACCAGCTTTTCCAAAAAGTGGTCCGGCCAATATTTCTCCCATTGGAGAAATGATGACACTACCACCTTTACACATTTCCTCGGGCTCTTCCGCTGCTAAGTTTCTATAATCAGTGTTGTACATAGATTTCGTAAAGTATTGATTACAACCTAATACAAAGCACCTGCCTTCTAGTGCTATATGTTTCATTGTTGCCGTCCAATCTTCCCGAGAGTCGGCCGTCGGCGCAACATAAACTTCAATTCCTTTTTGATATAGCGCCATTCTGGCAAGAGGCATATAATTTTCCCAACAAATGAGACCACCTAGTTTGCCTATTTTCGTATCAAAGGTTACGAGCGATTCTCCTGCCGCTTCGGCCCAAATAAGGCGTTCGGTTCCGGTTGGCTTTATTTTTCTATGTACTCCTAATAAACCATCAGTCGGGGAGATATATACCATGCTACAGAAAAGACTTCCGTTTTGATCTTGCTTCTCGGTGATACCAAAAATTAGGTACACTTTGTGCTTCTTAGATAGCTTCACCAAGCGGTCCATATCTTTTCCGACAACGGACATGCTGTTTTTATGATAAGTGGCATATAAGGCTTTACCCTCCGTGGTACGACTCCCAATTTTAGCTCCAAATAGAAATCCTCTCGGATATCCGGGTACAAAAGATTCGGGAAAAACAAGGAGCTCACAACCTTCCCCTGCATATTTTTTGATAAGAAACTCCATCTTGTCCAAGGTCTTTTCCTTGTCGAAAAAAACAGGACTATCTTGTATCAAACCTACCTTTACTTTCATTTTACAGCAATTTTGTCTAAAAAAGGCTTCATTTCTAATAGCGTAATGTCATCCCTTTTTCGCAATTGTCTTGACATCCAACCTTTATGTCCGGCTCCATAAACGATTAAAAATCGCTTTCCTTCATATCTATGTTTTTCCAGTGCTTTTTCAATATTCCAATAATGGGCAATGTTGATGTTCTCCCAACCACCAAGTCCTAACTCTACATTAAAAAGCTCATTGTAGGTCTGTAAGGCTATATCTTGAATGCTATCGTAAGTATGGGTATGTATAAAGTATGGATCGTTTACTTTTCCGGTAGCTTTATAAACGGAGTCTGTGCGTTCATTGGCCTCGGTATAAGCATTCCAATCGGCCAGTCTTGAGGTGTCTTGACTAATTGCCGTTAATTTAGCGGTGCGTTCGTCTGCCATAGGTTTTGTCCAACCCGCGGTGGGGATAATCTCAAAATCAAGTTCTTTGGTCAAGGGAAAAATTACGTCAACATATTCTGGAAAACGAAGCACCCGAGGCTCTGAGATACTATCATCTCGTTTAAAACCTTTCATTGCGGCATCCATGCGATCGGGTGGAATTTCCGCTAGAATATAATCTGGGTTAATTTCTCGCACCAGTTTATCCAAATAAGCTGTATTGTAGATACTATCGGTAAGATGTTCGCTGTGGATAGTGCCCAATATCAGCACTTCGCTTTTTGGTCTTGCTTCCTGTTTCTCAGGAATCCCGCTACAATTAAAAAGCAGAAATACAATTAATAATTTACCAATATGCCGTATGCTTTGGTAAATCTTTATAAAGAATTTTGTCATTAGGTGCCTTCTATTGGGTTTTTATAAAACAT
Organism: Maribacter sp.; assembly: GCA_049645725.1. Taxonomy (GTDB): domain Bacteria; phylum Bacteroidota; class Bacteroidia; order Flavobacteriales; family Flavobacteriaceae; genus Maribacter. The sequence goes on along the minus strand of JBARUM010000322.1, from coordinate 3,622 downwards.
GTGTAATGTTGGTTACGAATTTCGAGAATCTTTTTATTCTTTGGGCAGCTCAACTTCTTCTTCCCAAATGTATTTGGCGAACCATTGCCAATTGTGCCATGTAGCTGCCAATCTTTCTTTTGGTTTGTTTATGCCGTGTCCAAAACCCTTATAAATGATCAACTTTGTTTCGACACCTACATCCTGTAGCCCTTGGAATAGCTCGTAGGCGTTTGCCGTTGGAACTCTCCTGTCAAATTCTCCGTGTTGTATGAGGGTAGGCGTAGATGCCCTATTGATATTAGTCATAGGGGAGGTCTTCTCATAAATTTCTTTATTTGACCATGGAGTGGCCTTAAGATACTGTCTGGTAAATGGGTGGATATCTGTACCTACATAATAGGTCATCCAATTTGAAATTCCTGCTCCAACAGAAATAGCTTTAAACTTATCCGAGTTTGTAGTTAAAAAGGCGGAGATATAACCTCCTTGACTCCATCCCATAGAACCTACTTTTTCAGCATCAATAATACCCAGATTTTCTAAATGTTTAACCCCTGAGTTTACGTCCCACGCATCCCCAACACCAAGATTTTCGACATTCAAAGATCTAAATTCCTCCCCGTATCCCGCGGACCCTCTATAGTTAGGTCTTAATATTAGGGCACCTTTGTTAAGCCATTGTATCATAGGATAAACGTAGGAGGGCGTTGCACTAGGGGTTGATATTCCTGTTGGACCTCCGTGAATAACTACCAGTAGCGGATATTTTTTAGTAGCATCATAATCTTCGGGTTTATGTAAAATTCCCTCTATAATTGCACCATCTTCACTTTCCCATGAAACGACCTCACTTTTTGCCACTGACCAATCCTGAATCTGTTTTGTGAATTCACTAATGGGCTGTATGTTCTTTAAAGGATAATCACCATGATATATCTCTGTTAAATCGTCATCGTTAACACCGGCCAAGGCTATTTTTTTTCCGTCTTTTGAGAAGGAATAGTTAAAAATCCGTTCTGGTTTAGAACTTAATATTGCAGTATTTCCATTTTTCGGATTTATTTTTATAAGTGGTCTAACTGTTTTTTGCCAAGCAACCGCAAATATGCCATTATCATTCCATTGTACATTCGATAGATTCTCATCAAAATCTTTGGCAAGCTGCTTGTTGGCAGTACCATTTATATTAATACTGAAAAGTTTATTGTTACGATAGAAATTTGATGTGTTATCGGAAAGACTTGTTTGATAGAGGATTGTTTCACTATCTGGTGACCAATCTACCAAACGATCATTACTTATATTGTTTACCAAAATTTTATGAGACGCCGTGGAGAAATCGTAAATAGAGATATCCGATTTTAAAAACGATATTATGAACGGGTCCGGCTGATGACCAAAAGCTATTTTCTGACCATCTGGAGACCATTTGAAATTATTGATGGAGAACTCAGGAGTATCGATAAGCATTTTAGCCTTTGACTCTTTCATGGCTATCGAGTCTTTCATTTGCTCAGGCAATGGTTTTTCGTATAACTGTTGTGGATTAAAATCTGCGACCCATAATTGATTTAAGCTATATTCCGAATCTTCTACTTCAAAACCTCCATACTTTTCCTTTTTTATCTTCTCTTCCTCTGATTTATCCTCTGCTTGAATAAATGCGATTTTAGTACCGTCTGGCGACCATTCAAAACTGGTAATATTACTTTTTGTGTCCGTAATTTGAAAAGATTCCCCACCCGCCGTGCGAATTACTTGTATTTGAGTTTTTTTTAACCGATTTGATAAGAAAGCGATCCATTTACCATCCGGCGACCACTTGGGTGAGGAGCTACTCTTTTTAAGGTTATTAGTCAATTGAAAAGGCGTTTGTCCATCTTTAGAAATCCATAATTCTGTGTCATAGGTATTTTCCTCCCAGTCCGCAATTTGAGAAGTAAACAAGATGTGATTACCATTTGGTGAAATAGTAGCATTTGCTGCAGATCGCAAAGAAATTATCTCTTCAAAAGAGGGTGATTTTTGAGCTTGCCCAAAAAAGGTATTAACAAAAATTACTATCGAAATAACAAGTATTAGTCTTTTCATATTTATTTTTTTAATTGGTCCCACGATAGTTATCGGAATGAAGGTTTTACGGTATTAAAAATAGTTAAATACCAATTACTGCTCCGTCAGGGCTGGATGAATCGGACGCAACAATAAATATTTTTATTCTTGGTCAACTAGGATTGCCATTATAAACTTTTTCAAGCTTTTCCCAATAATCTTTATACATCCATTTCAAAATCAGATAGGTACTTTCAATCTCCATTTTTTTTATTGTATTTCTTTTTGAAAGTGATTCCTTAATTCTATTGACCAGCCATTCTTCCTCAAATCCAGCCCATTCTCCGGCCACGCTTAATAAATTGTTCTTAAGGACTGGGAAAATTTCATATTTATCAATTTCCTTAACCTTTTTGAATGAATAGGGACTTTCTGCAATTTTAGTAGCGATATACCTGAAGGTTGCTTCTTGAAGTTCCGTGTCAAGATAAAAATCAGATAATGCTATCCAAATTGGTTTCCTTTCTTCTATGTTTAGAACTTCATTCATTCAAACGGCTTACAAAGGTAAAGATACCGCTCCTTATCGCGGTTGGCTAAAGCACCATTCATTTAACCTAAAGATAGCTTTTTGTGTGTTATTTCCTTTAAGCACGGATAGCTATCGAGAAACAAAAAAGTAATTCTAGCGTTTATCAGGAGCAATCTTTTTTTGATGAATTTTACATCAAGAAATTCAAATTGTCAGATTATCAATCATAAGTTTCTAAGTTTAATGCGTGGATTGTTTTATCAATATCTTGATCCAATCCCTTTAACCGCTGAATGTCTACTAGGATATTTGCTATAATTGCACTAAGCCGTAAATAGGTTTCTTTCTTATTAATGACAGGAAGTCCTCATCGGATAGATTATAATCTTGATGCTGTGCTAAAACTATATTTGGATACATTCCTTTATGAAATAATAGGATTTTCATCGGTTGTCTCCATTTTGAGAGCGTTCATAATTTGTAGCTCACTTACGCCCTGTTCAACGCAAGACAATTAATATAAGAGCATTCACTAACCTTGCAATTATTAAAGTGTTACGAGAATGTCATCTATTTTTTTTGCTTTAAGGCACTATAGCTAGCTATTCTGTCTGTCTGGTTCTAAGTAAAAAAAGCTAGTAAAGAGAAGACACTTTGATATCAATTCATCTAAACTTCCTTTATTTTTCTTAATAATACAAGTAGATTTTCATCAATAAGGAAACAGCACAGAACAGGATGCGATTCCGGGATTTAATAAGTAGTATTACTAGTGAGTTTTATATACGGAGTACTGAAACTGTCCTAAGTAAAAATGCAATCAGGAATTTTTTAAATTTCAGTATTATATTCCATAATTATCAGGTTTTCTACCCTAAGAGGCTTCTTAGTACTACTATACAAAATGACTCTGCGTATGGTAGGTATTGGGGATAATCCTTTATAACAAATTTAGAATAGCAATTAATATTTAGAAAAATAGTTTCATGAAAAATTCCATTTCAGTTGTCGGCTTACTCATGCTCCTTCTTGTATTCTTTTCTACCACTATAGAAG
>JBARUM010000321.1:0-2406 GCA_049645725.1 Maribacter sp. | reverse complement strand
GTGCAATCGCTGGATTACCCGTAACACCGTAACTGGCTCGTAATTTTAAGTTAGATAAAGTCCTATTATCCTTAAGAAACTGCTCGTTGGAAATCCTCCATCCCAAGGCTCCAGAGGGGAAAAACGAATATTTATTGTTTCTAGAAAAATTGGATGCACCATCTCTCCTGGCCGTGAACGTTATTAAATAGCGGTCGTCATACTCATAGTTGATTCTCCCGAATTGCGAAATAATCTCACGTTCCGTTAAAGAAGAAAAAGGGGTCTGTATATCCGATCCAGCTCCTAGATTAAAGTAGGACAAACTGTTACTGATGAAATTCTGCGCTGCAGCACCAAACTGCTCTGTTCTCGATTTTTGATAGGAGTAACCGATTAGAGCAGTCAAATTTCCTTTTCCTATCTCTTTATTGTATGTAAGATAGTTCTCCGATAGAATGTCAGTACCCTTTAGGGACTCTACACTTCCTATACCTCCTTGAATACTCGCTTGACCGATTAAGGTAGATGGCCTAAACCTACCCCTAGTCCTATTTTCTGTACTAAAACCAAAGGTGGTTTTAAAGGACAAACCTTCTAAAAGCTCATAATCTGCATAGAAATTTGCTCTATAATCATCCGTTGTAGTCTCGTCAATTGATTCCGTGGCAATGGCAAAAGGATTATCGAACTGATCACCTACAGGGTTCGTCGTATTAACTCCATTGGCATCTTGAATTGGGGTGTCCGGTGCAAAACGGTAAGCTGTGGAAATAACATCTCCACCACCACTACCACCACTACCGGCCTGGCTTTGAATACCGTCTCTGTTTCCTCTGTTGGCATACGCATTAAAGCCAAGTTTTAACCTTTCGGTAGCTTGCACATCAACGTTACTAATGAACGAAAAGCGTTCAAAACCAGAATTGATAACAACTCCTTTTTGATTAAAATAGTTACCGGAAACATAGTAATTAATCTTTTCTGAACCTCCTGAGAACGAAAGCTGATGGTTAGAAATATTCCCTGTCCTGTAAATAAGGTCTTGCCAATCTGTTTCTGCGTTACCCTGCACATAAGCCGGATTGATGGCTTGACGATAGGCGGCAAATTGAGATGCATCCAATAAATCCAATTGTTGCGTAACGTTTTGAGAAGAATAATTAGAATTTAGTTCTATCTGCATTTTACCTCTAACACCTTTTTTAGTGGTCACCAAAATAACTCCGTTGGCGCCCCTAGAACCGTAAATTGCTGTAGCCGAGGCATCTTTCAAAATCTCTATGGATTCAATATCGTTAGGTTGCGGTAAAGCACCACCTACGAAACCATCCACAACAACCAGAGCGGCACTACTGGCACCAATGGAAGTGTTACCCCTAATGCTTATGTTAATAGGCGCTCCTGGTTCTCCACCATTATTAGACTGCACTGCAACACCGGCCGCCCTACCCTGAAGTGCCTGTTCCGCACTTAATACAGGGAAAGCTGCAAGCTCCTCTGATTTTACTGAGGATACCGATCCTGTAATATCAGATTTTTTGGTAGTGCCATAACCTACCACTACCACTTCTTCTAAGGCGTTTACATCTTCCTCTAAGGAGGCGTTCACGGTAGCCTGTCCTGCAACAGCCACTTCTTTAGTTACAAAACCAAGATAGCTGAACACTAGTGTACTATTGCTGTCCGCTACAATACTGTAATTGCCATCAAAGTCCGTAGCGGTACCATTTGTAGTTCCCTTTACAACAACGTTGACACCCGGTATTCCAATACCGTCATCACTAGCGACCACGGTGCCTGAAATGGTACGCTCTTGGGCGAGCCCTAGCGTAGTTATGAGTAGAAAGACACTAAATGTTAGTGCTTTGACCCATTTGTTCGTTTCATGTTTAAACATAGTTTTGAATTTTGAGTTAGTTCAATTTTTAATTAATTGGACGACTTATAGATTTGACATGGTAACTATAGATGACAATTCAAAATCATAAATATTTACAAAATCGAAATCCTGCGATTTATATGATATCCCAAAGTTATGTTAATGTAGATTGATAGAAATCCAAAAATGGGGGTTCAATAATCCGAATATACCGTCTTAAGGTCAATAAAATAAGGATTTAGTTTAAATCGAAGAATTTTTCTGAGAATTTTTCAATGTAGGCAGTAGGACTCAAATTAAATTTTTTCTGGAAACATTTGCTAAAATATTTTGGATTTTTGAACCCGACTTGATAACTGATTTCAGAAATATTAAGATTGCCATGTTCCAATAACTGTGCTGCTCTTTTCATTCTAATTTCCTGAATGAACTCGTTTGGAGTAAACTTGGTCCACGCCTTAATCTTGGTAAATAGGAGCGTACGGCTTACTCCTAATTCTGTACTAAAGGTGATAATATCGAACTGATCATTGGCAATATTGTCC
>JBARUM010000320.1:0-2244 GCA_049645725.1 Maribacter sp. | reverse complement strand
CTTCTATAGTTACGATAGAACCTTTGGAGCGGGTGAGGTTTACATGAATTTGGATATTGGTGGTGGTACTACAGACCTTATTCTTTTCCACAATAACCAACCTGCATTGACTACTTCTTTTCGCTTCGCAGGTAATAGTTTATTTGAATCACGAAGCGGAAATAGCCCGTTTGACAACGGATTTGTTTCCAAATATGAGGGTATCATGCGGACGGAATTCGGAGAAGAATTTACCAAAACAGATATTATTGATTATATCAAAAACTCTAAGGGCCTTCTCTCCACAGATTTGATTAGTTACTTTTTCTCCTACAATTCCTTTAGCAGAAAGTTGATGTTAGATAGTGAATTTAAATTGCTATTTCTACTTCATAACAGTGCTGTTTTTTATCACTCATTTCAGGTTCTAAAAATGAGTGAAATCGATAAACTACCCAGTTATATAGGAATAAGTGGCAATGGAGCCAAGCTTTTAGAAATTACCAATGGGTTAACAGATTTAAACAAACCCAAGGGTATGGCATCATTGGTCTCACAGATTATGAAAAAAGTTTTTGAAAAGGATGCACCGCCAAAGATAGAATTACAGATTTTAAAGAATCCTAAAGAATCCACGGCCATTGGTGGAATACAAGGTTTGGAATACATACGTAAGAATGCATCTGCGGATGTTGACAATTACTTTTTGTGTGTTGGGAATGATAAAGATTTGTTCCGAGAATCAGATACGCAAACCAGAAAGGAATTCAAGTATGGTAGTTTTATCAAACCGTCGGATACCACCATAAATGAAGTCACGGATAATGTCATAGGATTCGTCAATTTCTTTTTTGACGAACTATGGCATGAAGCCGGTTTTATCAAAAACTTTGGATTGGAAAAATCATATAACCCTGATAAGCTGCGCGACTATTTTTCAGATGCTGCTAAAATAAGTGATACGATTCGGGAAGTAGTCAACCACAAGATAGAGGTAGAGCAAGAACCCGAACTAAACGATTCGTTGTTTTTTGACGCTATAAAGTCATACCTCTATGCCTTTTCTAGAATTATAGTTTCTGAGAAAATCAATGAATTTAAAGGCGTATAAACATGAAAAGTATTTTCAATCTTTTTATAGCTCTAGTAAGTGTACTATTCGTCATAAGCTGTAAAAATGAACCAGAAGAGACTACCGTTGAGGTCAGACGCGGTTTCGAACATTTTAAAGATTCGGTTTATACAAATTATAAGGCCGATGTTTTAAAGAAAAACGAGGTCTTATTGTATACCCTGTATGATAGTGTTGCTTATAAAAGTTTGGATTTGGTTTTAAGAGATAGGGTTTATCCAACAAATCTTGAAAGAATTCCCGATTTAAAAAAAGTCCCTTTAAACAATATGAGCGGGAAGCTAATTGATAAAGGAGAAAATATCGATTCAGTAAAAACATATATTAGAAGGTTTATTAATTTACGAGAAAAATCCTTGAAGGATGGTCTATCCTCTAACGTTGCATTTTCAAAAACTACGAACGACATTATAATAAGCGATGTTTTCAAAAAAAATATTGTAAAAGAGAAAGATACCGTGCTTGAATATCGAAACTTAAGCGAACAAATAAAACGAAAAATTAAATCAGCTCAAATCAAATACAAAAAAACTTTAATTAAAAGCATATGGCTTGAAAAGGAAGGGGAATCCCTAGAAGACAGCTTTAAAAGCTATGAGGAAAATACAAAAGAGTCAGCAGCAGATTCTAATTCAAAGTGGATGAATAACAATTGGCTGCTATCTGGATTACTCACTATCAGCTTGCTCATAAATTTAATATTGGGATTACTACTTTTTAGAAATAAAAGGAATATTGGGAAAGAAGAAATTCAGGAAAACAAAACTTTGGAAAGCAAGCATAAATCAGAGCTGCCTAGTTCGCTAACGCAGCCAGAAGTGTATCATTACATTTCAAAGGCCTTTACCAAACTACAAGCCGATTTAAAAGCGAAGTACCATAAAGATTGTATTGAGACGCAAATTGAAAAGCTCAATGCTTGTAAAGCGGACGTATCTGAAAAAAGCAAATCACAACAATTTAATGACCTCGCTGAGTTAGAACAATTTGTTTCTCCTTTTATGAATAAATATCAAAATCAAATCGTTCAAAAGTTAGCAGAACTTTTGGACAAGTATTCCGCATTGCAACAGTTTGAACAAAAATCCAATACCGAAAACTATGCGCTAAAATATGAGTCATCGATTATTACC
>JBARUM010000319.1:0-5147 GCA_049645725.1 Maribacter sp. | reverse complement strand
GTAGAAGAGATTATTCCTGGACTGGATATTATTCCCACATTTACCATTATGTGGTTTTACACTTATGTATTCTCAGGAAGGGCTAAGAATAGAATACTTAAAAAATCTTAAAATAAAAATTTTTGTAAATGCCATTTGCAAGGGTTTCTCCTTCGGACGTTGGTTCTGAAATAGCTTTTGTTAAACTTTCTTCATATTTTACTTTATAGTGAATACAATGATTTTGTGGCGATAGTTTCTTCCAGTTCTATGGTTGATGGTTTTCAATTATATATTTGTAAGTTCTGATTTTTCTTAACTTATGAAATAAGTTTGCTAACGATTTTTCATCTTCTTTCGGTAAAATCTTAATTACTTGCACCCTTTTAAAACTCTTGTTAAAAAACGAAAACTGACATAAGGATTGTATATTGCCCCACGGGGGTTGATAATGTATTTAATGTTATTATGTCTCTATCATTTTGATTTAAAAAAAGGTCATCCACGTGGTCTGAAGATAAACTGTTTTTCAAAAAAAAGGAAAGCTAGTTTTATGCAAAGCCTTTCTTGAATTCTATAAAATTGATGGTTAAATCGTGATATAAAATCCTGCTTACCTTAAAATAGGAGTAAAGGAGAAATTTTTTTGTAGATGGATAAATCGAAAGTTGTAGTAGCATCCTTTGATTCTCTTGTACAGGTGCCGTGGTAAAATTTGGCGATACTGGTTGAAAAAAGGGAATGGAGAATCCACTCCCTTTTAAAATGAACTAGTTCTTAACTTACTGGATGTTCAATGTAAATGTCACATCAATGTCGGTATCTCCGTCGGTAGCTCCAGTCGTAGCTGATTTGATATCTGGCTGGTGCTGTAATAAAACTCTAAACGACCCATCAGTGGTAGGCGTAGCAGCAGTAGTCCAGTTGGTGGATAAACCTACAGGGTTGCTATTGTCGTCATTGTCATTATAATTAATGCTGTCGGAAGAAGTATCAATATTACCATCTCCGGCAGGGCTATCGAACGCACCATCCGTAAATCTAAAAAAGAATTGGTGTTCATCATCTTCTTCAGCTACTTCATCGCCTATATCCTCTACGTCGTCTGGGTCTAAGGCATTTAAAATCTCAAAGGTCAAGGTGTACTGTGTATCGGCAGCAAGGCTAATACCACCACCCAAAACTTGCAATTCCTGCACGCCTTCACCATCGGGATCTACAGCAGAGGCCTCTACTACATCACTTGCATCAGCGTTATTGGTAAAAATAAGTTTTAGATTCGTGATTACTTCTACTTCATCTTCTTCCTCTGGTGCATCATCATCACTGCTACAACTAGCAATAAATAATGCAGAGAAAAGTAAAGCCATCAAGCGGAAATTTTTTAATAATTCAATTGTTTTCATTTTTAATTGTTTTAAGGGATTTATTTAGATTTAGTTAAAAAAAACTATTAAAATTCGCCCTAGTTTCAGGGTGCTCTTGTATGATCTTTTTTAGATGTTGTCCTATTCATTTTTCAGTTCTAGTTTTAAAATGTATAATTAAATGCAAAAATGATATTTCGACCAGGTTCATCCGCGAAATACCGTAATTCATTTAGGTAATTCCTATATCTGGTATTCAATAAATTCTGTGCTGAAATACTTCCATTGAGTTTTTTCCATGTAAACCTCCAGGAGAGGTCCAATAAAAAATAACCGTCCGGGGCATCCACAAAGTCAAAAATTTCAGAATCAGGGGTGATTACCTCCGAACCATCAATCAAACTTTCTACAGAAACCGTTCTGGGCGCTTGAAATTGTTCAAAAATATAACTGGGTGTAATGCTCCATTTTGATGATTCAAACAACCAAAATTCACCTTGATCCCATTGCAGCTCAAAATTCGTAGAGATTGGTGGCTGGTTAATCAAAGGATTATTTTCACCAATGTTGCCGGACCACAAAAAGCTTAAACCATAAGTTCCTGAAAGGGTATTTGAAAGCTTCTTTTTCCAAGTGTAATCTGTTCCAAAAAACAACGCATCCACCTGGTCAAAAATAAACACGGGCATAGGCCCCCTAATAGTTCCGAAAACACCTATAGGACGGTCAAAAGTGTAATTTTCTATATAATGAGAATACAGGGTAAAGGTGTGAGCATTTCTACCCGTATTCGTTTGGAATTCGTTAATGAATTTATACCCCTTTTCAGGTTCTGCCCTACTTTCTTCAAATGGTGTTACTTCGTTCGTATTTAATTCGCCATTGCCATCCGTGTAGCGCAACAAACCGAAATTAGTCTTGAAACCTTGTTGTCCAAAACTGAATAGTTCCTCCATATTAGGGATACGCCAAGCTGTTCCTATATTGCTCCTAAACGTAGAATTTTTAGAAAGTTGTCTAACATAACCAAGTGAACCGGTAAAATTCGTAAAGTTATAGTTGTCCCTAAAAATATCTTGGTTGGTTTCCCTGCCACGCACATCGTTGGATTCAAAATCGAAACGTAACCCTGCTTCAACAGTATTTTTTCCAAAAGTCAAACTTTCTATAGCAAATGCGCTAAGCCGTTCCGTATTGTAGTTGGGGATAAAGGGAGTGGTATCAGTTCCCGGATTATTGTCACTATTTTGACTAAAATATTGGACGCCGATAAGACCATCTAATCCGTGCCATTTAGGGTGTTTCCAATCCAATTGATAGTCATAGGTGATTAAATCAAGATCAATAATTGGCCGGTTAGTGGCTCTCCTTACATCAAACTCCATCCTCTTGTTTGATTGAACGCCAGCGGTAAAAGTGAGTTTTGCGCCATCCGTATACCACCAATTTACCTCCGCCTTGCCTAAATGGTGCTGTGTTGTTTGGTTAGGCTCATTAATATCATAAGAAAAAGGGTTTACAATAATGGGTTCATCCCCGTTGATGGACCTAATGAAGGATGTACTGCTATTGGTGACAGATGACCTTAATAGTGCAAGGTTTTGATTTACAAAACTGTAATTTAACTTAAAGTCCCACTTATCCAGATGACGGAGCACACCAAAACTAAATGCTTCTTCTTCTTTTCCAGTATTGGTCAAATTATAGTCCGGAGCAGACCGATCCCCGATCCTGGTATAGTTCCCGTTAACAAAGTAACTCCAGTTTTCTGAGCCTTTCTCAATCTTTAAGTTGGTATTGTATCCACTACCATTGGTTTCAAAACTAGTCCCAAACTCAATGGATAGGGGGGTGTTTAATAGTAGGGGATTGGGCTGCACGATAATGGCACCACCCAAAGCCTCCGGTCCATAACGTACCCCAGCAGATCCTTTAACCACAGTTAGACTACTTGCTGAAGAAATATCTATTTCTGGGGCGTGATCCGTTCCCCAATTTTGAAAACCATGCTTTAGACCATTATTCAAAATTAAAATTCTATTACCAGACAGCCCATGTATGACCGGTAGCTGTACATTAGTACCGTTAGACACAAAGGTTACCCCCTCTAGTCCAGATAGTGCCGCCCCCAATGACTGGGTGGGATTACTAATTATTTCAGCTTTGTTCAGCGTAACCTGGGCGAGGGTCTCGGTACCTTTTTCTTTATTTTTTTTGGCTTGAATGACAACCTCTTCTAGGCCTGTCACTTTTTGTGTCAAATAAAAATGCGGCTCCGCATCAATGTGCCCATGATGATGATCACTGGTGGAACTAGAATAGCCTAAGCAAGAAATAATTAGTACATTATCTTTTGAACATAGCCCGTCAATCAAAAAACCACCTTCTTCATCGGTAAGTGCGTATTTTGTATCACTAATTTTTACCGTAGCATATGGGATGGGTTCTTTGGTTTCGCTATCCATCACCTTACCACTTACGGAATAAGCACAAGACTTGTCTTGGGCATTTATTGAAAATGACCAAATAAGTATAAAAAATAATAAGAGTGATAATAACTTCATTTAGACACTATAAAATGGTTTCACCTTATTTTAGATGAATTTTATTGAATTTTGCATTTGTACACACTAAAAAAATTAAAACTAAATCATAAAATAAAATTTGACCTAGATAGTTATTAAGATGCGTTAAATTGCAAGTAGCTGTGTGTCAGGTGCATTCAATGATTTTGTTAACCGTAATTGTTAAAAAATCTCAAATAATGACTGCTATAAGTAGTTAGGAGGAGGCCTTCCGAAAAGACAAAAGTGTGTTTTTGAAGATGTTGATATTTGTAATTTACCAAAAAGAGGCTCAGTTTCCGACTTTTCCATTATCGGAGTTTCAAGGTAAAGCCCAAGGCTGAAATCGTGTTCAGCGTTCTGGTTTTCAATTGCGGAATCACATATAATGCAATTCTCAATTTTATCCAAAGCACTATCTTGATGGCTATAAACGTGTAATGAAGAAACTTTGAAAAACATCAAAGCAAGCAGTACAAAACTTATAATATGTAGCACTCTTTTTTTATTCACATGGCGAAATTAAGGAAAGCACCTGAAATTCATGTTAAAGAAATCTTAACTCTTTGGGTTAAATAGAAACCCAAGTCCCATTCTGCTCAACATTTTTTTTTCAAATTTCCAGAAAAATTTAAATTGACCGAACAACCATCCATAAATTACGAGTAAAATCTGATAGAAGGGAAATATCAAGAGAATACGCAGCATCCAATATAATGTGCCGCCCCACCAAGCATTTGAAAAATTATCTCTTGCAAGACCAATAAGTGCTAGAAAAGGTTTGGCTACATACACTGATGAAGAACCTGTAATCGCAAACACTATAAATATAACAATTAGTTGAAAGTTACTCGTAATTCCCCAATGTTCCTTTAATTTTTGCATAGCCCTTTAAAGCTGGCAAAGGTACTTTTTAAATACGAGGAACAAAAGGACCTAAACGCTGATTGTACCTTCTTTGAAAAAAAATGAAGTAATTGTAAAGTTTGTAATTAACTTCATAACCATAGTCAATGCCTGGCTGGTAATCAATCTGCATCTGATATAAGTCCGGATTATATCTATTTGGTTGCAATGCACGTTGATTCCAATTAACAACAAGAAGTTGATTTCTATTTTCCAAAAATGTTTTAGAATAGTAACCTTCCGGTCTGGCAATTGAATTCAACCAAGTGTAGAATCCTGGGTCGATAATAATAATCTCATATTCCGTCTCATCGTTGGATATTTTTACGGT
>JBARUM010000318.1:0-4601 GCA_049645725.1 Maribacter sp. | reverse complement strand
GTTGATGTAGAGACTAGTACGAAAGAAGTAGAGGAAACAGTTGTTCCTGAGGAAAAGTCTACCCTTAATTTAAATGACTCTACTGCCGTGGCCAATTATCAAAGCCAACTAGGTGCTTTTGGCTTTACCGCTCCCTCCGAAGAAATCATCACAATAGAGAATGATGTGTTACTTTTAAAAATAAGCAGCAAGGGTGGTTATATTGTGGAGGCTAAAATGAAGAATTTTGTAACCTATGATTCCGTTCCGGTATATTTGATTAAAGATGGTAACTCTTCCTTTGGTTTCGATTTTTCTACGACTGATAATCGCGTCCTCAATACACAAGATTTATTTTTTGAGCCCAGCTTAACTAACTCCAATGGCAACCAAGTTCTTTCTCTGAAGGCGAAAGCAGCAAACGATAAATTTTTAGAATATCGGTATGAAATGAAACCTGAGGATTACTTGGTGGATTTTACCGTACGCTCTCAAGGTTTGGATAATATCATAAACGATAATAAGTCCATTTTGCTAGACTGGAAACTAAAAGGGATACGGCATTCCAAGAGTATTGAGTACGAAAATAGGTATACTAGGCTTACCTACAATCATGAAGATGATAAATTAAGCAAACTTTCAGAGGGTAGTGATGATGAAGAGACAGAAGAGGACATTAAATGGATATCCTACCGGCAACACTTCTTTAGCTCCATCTTGGCGACGGACGAACCTTTTAAGTCTGGTGTATTAACCTCCAAGAATTTAGTGGAGGAAGAAAGCAGGACTTTTGGCTTTACCAAAGCATACGCATCTACCTTGCCTTTAGAAGTAAAGAGCGGAAATATTTCCAAAAACATGTATTGGTATTTTGGACCTACTGATGTTGAGGTGCTATCCCAGTATGAAGATTTGGGTCTAGTGGATTCTATACCTTTTGGTTGGGGTATTTTTGGTTGGATCAACAGGTACGTTTTTACACCTTTTTACGCCCTTATAAGTACATATTTCCCATACGGAATAGCCATTGTGATAATGACTATATTGGTCCGTTTAGCCATGTCCCCCGTAACATATAAGTCTTATCTGTCCCAAGCAAAAATGAAAGTACTTAAGCCAGAGATTACAGAACTTGGTGAAAAGTATAAGGACAATGCCATGAAGAAGCAACAGGAAACCATGAAGTTATATGGCAAGGCCGGCGTAAGTCCTATGAGCGGTTGTGTTCCTGCCTTTTTGCAAATGCCTATTTTCTATGCACTCTTTATGTTTTTCCCAACGTCTTTCGCATTAAGACAAAAGTCCTTTTTATGGGCAGATGACCTCTCTTCCTTTGATACTATTTATCAATTCCCCGAAGGATTTTCAATTCCATTTTACGGTGATCATATTAGTCTTTTTCCAATTTTGGCCTCGGTAGCTATTTTCTTTTATATGATGATGACCACAGGTCAGAATATGCCGACCCAACCGGGTATGCCTAATATGAAATTTATAATGTACTTAATGCCGTTTATGATGTTGTTCTTTTTTAACAACTATGCGAGTGGATTAAGTTTGTACTATTTTGTATCCAATTTAATTACTATTGGGATTATGTTAGTCATTAAGAACTTTATTCTGGACAACGATAAAATACATGCCCAAATCCAAGAGAACAAAAAGAAGCCAAAAAAGGAAAACAAATTTCAGAAAAAAATGCGAGAGATGATGGAACAGGCCGAGTCTCAGAAAAAACGTTAATTTTTTTTAATGCTAATAAATGAAAAGCCCCTATTAAAAATAGGGGTTTTTGCCGTTAACTAAGGTTTGGTTTGGTAAGATTTGGGAGGCGCAATATGGTATTATATTCCTCTTAAAAAAAAAGTTAGTTGTAAAGAGGGGTTATTTGTATGCTAAAGGATGTACTTCTGTTGTGTGAAAATTATAAAAAGAAAACCCTCCCAGAAATTCTGGGAGGGTTTTTACCAATCAAAATGCAATCAACCTAACAAATATTTTAGTGAGAAGGGTTCAATAAGTCCAATACCTCTTGCGGTATGACTACTTTATCTATAGTATGTACAATACCATTACTGGTAACGTTATCCGCACCAACTACTTTAGCTAAGGTGTTCGTTTTGTCTTTCAAGAAAACGCCATGGTTTAAAATTGCAAATAAAGATTCTCCCTGCACAGTTACCAGTTCCTGATGATTATGTAGATCTGCGGATGCTACTGCAGCACCAGCTACCACATGATATGTTAAAACTTTGGCCAATAAAGCTTTTTCCGCTTCAGTGTCAAAATCCGCAAGGCTGTGATAATCATTCCCCAATGCATTCAACAAGTCTACAAACGCTGCGTTTGTAGGGGCGAATACGGTAAAAGGACCATCGCCGCTAAGTACTTCCACCAAACCTGCATCAGCCTGAATTAATGCATCCACTAGCAAGCTTAAGTCATCAACACTTTGGGCAGTCTGCACAATGTTAGGAACTGCAGGGGCCAAAGCATCCAAAACAGCTTGTGGCAATAGCACTTTATTGATAATGTGCACTACGCCATTACTTGCTTTAACGTCTGCCAGGACAACAGTTGCATTAGAGTCTGTGGCATCTTCTATGTGCACCGTTCCGTTTGTGATATTTATACCTATGTTCTCTCCTTGGAAAGTTTTAATGTGTTGTCCATTACTTAAATCAGTTGAAAAGGCCGCAGTTCCAGCAACAACATGGTAAGTCAATACTTTTACCAATAAGGCTTTTTCTTCATCGGTATCAAAATCAGAAAGACTATTAAAGTCATCTCCAAGTGTATGCAATAAATCTGCAAAAGCTGCATTTGTTGGAGCAAATACTGTAAATGGTCCATTACCACTTAATGTTCCTACCAAACCTGCATCTGCCTGCCCCAAAGCATCTACCAATAAACTTAAATCATTAGTTTCGACCGCTATCTCTACAATAGTCTTTAAGCTCATTGCTGCTAATGCATCAAGAACCTCTTGTGGCAATAAAACTTTATCTATTACATGTACTACCCCGTTACTAGCTGCAACATCTGCCATGACAACGGTTGCATTGGATTCTGTAGCGTCAATAATATGCACAGTTCCATCTTTAATATTAATGCCTAAATTTTCTCCCTGAAAGGTTTCAATGTGCTGCCCATCACTCAAATCGGTAGAGAAGGCAGCTGTTCCTGCTACTACGTGGTACGTTAATACTTTTACCAATAAAGCTTTTTCCTCATCTGTGTCAAAATCGGCAAGGCTATTAAAGTCATCACCTAAAATGTCCAAAAGGTTTACAAAAGCCGCATTTGTTGGAGCAAATACTGTAAAGGGACCATCTCCACTTAATGTTTCCACCAATCCGGCATCTGCTTTAATTAGTGCATCTACTAAAAGGCTTAAGTCATCGGTTGCAATAGCCGTATCAACGATTGTCTTCAATTTTAGATTTGTAACAAAATCAATAGCCGATTGAGGTAATAAAACTTTATCAATAGTATGGGCTACACCATTGGAAGCCATAATATCTGTTGCTGTGATGTTGGCATCTGCATCCGATGCATCTCCGATTACGAATGTGTCACCTGAGGCAATTACTTCTATACTGTTATCGGCAAGAGCCGTTGGAACCATACCTGGAGCTAAGTCTGCCGCTTTGACTTCTGAAGCCAATACATGATAAAGAAGAATGTCCTTTAATAAGGCCATTTCCTCATCTGTGTCAAAATCGTCTAAACCGTTATAATCATCTCCAAGGAAATCCAGTAAAGCTACAAAAGCATCATCGGTTGGTGCAAAAACCGTAAAAGGACCTTCGCTACTAAGTGTACCGGCCAAATCTGCCTTAATTACTGCAGCTTCTAAAATGGAAAGTGCTTCTGTCGCAACAACCACATCCACCAAAGTGGCAGTTTCATTGTCCATTTCCCCTTCATTTAGTGCATCGATAATTGCTTGGGGTAATAACACCTTATCAACAACATGCACTACGCCATTACTTGCTTCCACATCGGCAATAATTACTTCTGCATCTACATCCGTAGCATCGTCGATAAAAACTCCTCCTTCAAGATTTATGATTATTTCCTCTCCTTGCACCGTCATAATTTTTTGACCTGCACTTAAATCGGTAGATTTCGCTGCAACACCAGAAACAACATGATAGGTTAAAATGGTGGTTAGAATGGCTCTTTCTTCATCTGTGTCAAAGTCTTCTAAAGAATCAAAACCATCTAAGGAGCCTAATAAAGAATTAAAAGCCTCATTGGTTGGGGCAAATACAGTAAAGGGACCTTCACCACTTAAAGTTCCTACTAAATCTGTTCCTTCCGAATTGTCCGCGGTTGTTAACGCTGAAACCAAAGCTGTTAGCGCTTCCTGTCCTTGAGCTGTTTCTACAATGTTACTCTCTGCGAGGGCTTTATCCATCTCAGTGTCGTTCTCCTTTTCACAAGACCAAAAGAGAAAGGTCATAGCCAGCAACGCCAGCATGCTTTTAATTGATACTACTTTTTTCATAATGTGTGTTTTAGGTAAATTGTTTAAAATTTATTTAATTAAAAAGAACAAAATAAATTTTTAAAAAATTGGACTTTTAAGTTTTAAATGGGGTCATTTGCAATAAATC
>JBARUM010000317.1:0-4331 GCA_049645725.1 Maribacter sp. | reverse complement strand
AGCATTTTTTACATAAAAATCACAGGCCCAAACGCACTTTTCTATTTCAGCTATACTTTGGGAAATAGGTTTGCCCATTTCTTCGGTGATCAATCTTGCATACTTCGCTTTGCGCTCACCAAGAAGCTTAGAAACCATGGCAAGTAATGAGGTTCTTTCACCAATTGACGTGACAGCCCATTCTTTTTCAATAGACATCATGTTTTTCAACTTCGTAGCAATGGTTTGGGAATTGTCCTTTTCATATGTCTTCAAAGTTTTCCCGTTATAAGGATTTACAGCAGATATTGTCGTCATCGAGAATTTTTGTTTTAACATACAAAACTAGAAATATATGTTATTAAGCATTAATTCGTTCCACTAAATTCTTGACCCGTTTACTTATTCGTATCACCGTCAATATTTAAAGTTTATGAGTTAATCCGCAAACTGTAAATCATTGAAATTTGTGAATGATTGGTGAAGGACATCATGCTTAATCTTAAATTAAAATTTTATGGATAATAACGGAAATACATTATTGGCAATAATCGCAGGTTCTGCAATAGGAGCTGCATTAGGGATTTTATATGCCCCTAACAAAGGAGAGGTAACTAGAAGAAAAATTGCTGAGAAGGCAGTGGAAACTAAGGATAATTTGGCGGTTAGTGCTACAGATTTAAAAGATAGGGTAGTAAATACTGTGGCCAGCGAAAAACAGACCTTAGAAACAAGGGTAGAATCCTTAGTGTCTGATGTGAGTTATAAAGCTGAAGATGTAATTTCAACTTTAGAAAAAAAATTGGCCGAGTTGAAGACTAAGAACAAAAAGTTGCAAAAAACGTCTTAGATGAGCGTAATCGAGTCGTTAAATGATACCTCAAACAAGGCTGTAGATGTAGGAGAAGAGTTTTACAGGAAAACAAAAGCTTTCTATAAGTTAAAGATATTCCAACAATTGGCTTCTACCACAGGAATGTTCTGTAAGATATTAGTAGTTGGCAGTCTTGCTTTTTTAGGTTTTCTTTTTTTTATCATAGCATTAACCGTTTATTTGGCAGAAGTTTTAGAAAGCGGCATACTTGCGTGCGTTTCTGTTGGAAGTCTCTTAATAGCATTAAGTGTAATTCTTTATTTGGTGAGAAAAAGAATTGATAACCTTATCGTTAGTAAACTGTCGAATAAATTTTTTGATAAGTAGTCCTATGTATAAAAACCTAGAACAAGTAGCGTTTGACTTAAAAAAACTTGACCTAGAGCGAAAGATCGCTCTAGAAGAGATTAAGGGATTAAAAGATGATGTTAAAGAAGATTTAAGTCCCTACAACTGGCTGTCTACGGTATTTGCCGCAGTGAAAAAATTCGGAATTTTATATTTAATGAAAAAAATTATTCGATAGTTTGCATACCCTCTTTAAAACACCTCTATTTCTAAACTAAGTTTAACGTGGTTTTGAAATTCACTTGGGCTAAGACCGTATTTATTCTTAAAGATTTTAGAGAAATAACTTCTACTGCTGAACCCTATGGAGTAAACTATTTCGGAAATATTCATGTCCGTTGTACTAATGTAATCTCGAGCAGCTTCTAACCGAGCATGTCTAATATATTCCGTAACCGTCCGGGTGTACAACAATTTAAAGCCCTCTTGTAATTTTGCCTGCGAAAGACCAGATGTCATTGAAAGTTTTTCCAACGTATACTCCTGTGAAAAATTCTTGGCAATTTCACTTGCCATATCCCGTACAATTTTGAGCTCTCTCCGTAGCAACGTAGTTTGCGGCATTGCATTTTCACTATCTTTTTCATGTTGTGCAATATGCATAGCTAGTATTTCATACACTAGACCTTCAATCTGCATAATGCGTATCATGCCATTCTTATTGCGAACTTTACGCAAAGCACCTATTTTATTAGCCAATTTTAGGTTATACGAGCCAAAATAAGCAAAAGTATTGTTGTGGTCGGTGTCCATAAAAACCTCATAAAGCCTTTTATTCAATGCCTCAACCCCGTTAATTCTTTTTTTAAGAAATTGTTTCCTAGTTATTTGGATTACATTAATAGCCAGCTTGATCCCTTTTGGAAAATAGCCGTAATTAAAGCTATCTTCCTTACTGGATATAATCACAGATTGAAATTGTTCTAAAGTCTTAATATCCTTCTCCGGCTGGTATCCAAATCTATGGCTACATTGGCCTTCCAGACAATAAGTGAAGTGAATTGGATTGTATTCAGATGTATTCATTATTAAGGTAACCTCATCGTGAAATCTAATATCATACTCCAAAAGACTTACCCCCCAGTCAAAGGTTATAAAACGTATGGTACCTGTTGCTAAATGATTATTCACCGTCAAAGTATATTCTCCCCAGCGCTCCATTAATTGTCCGCCAATCACGGCTTGTATTTGCCGTACCGTGCCCTCAGTACTTTTTGCAGTAATTTCAATTGTTATCATAACATAAATCCACTTTTAAAAGAAAAGATTTTTAATAGATTTCCTGCAATATAATTCAATAAATAATTGCCTAATCCTTTTCTAATAAAAAAAAGTAACAACGTTATTATTATTCTTTTTTGAGTACAAAAAACCCCCTTTTGAAAGGGGTTTTAACTCATTATTTTTTGCTATTAGTTGCCCTTAAGTTGCTCTCTTGTATCTTTACTCCAAGCGTCTAACATCCAACTTACTTTTTCCAAATCAGCAATATAACCGCCCATTAGATCTATAGTACCTTCATCATTTGCTTCGTTGGCTTTTTTAACCACTTTTCCCATTTGTTTAAGAATTTTCTCGTGGTTGCCCAATATGTGATCCACCATTTGCTTATCCGATATTAAAGGATCCACCTCCTTAATCGCTGACATCTTAAAATACTCTGAAAACCTACTCTTCGGATGATGCCTAAGCGTCAAGATACGTTCGGCGATTTCATCTATCTTTATCCGTGCATCAGTATAAAGTTCCTCGAATTTTTCGTGCAAATCAAAGAAATTCTTACCTAGAACATTCCAATGAAAACCCCTAAGATTTTGATAGTAGATATGATAGTCTGCCAAAAGAATGTTCAGTTCGTCTACAATAGGGTTTATTTTTTTTGTTTCAATATCTAAATAGCTCATAATAATTTTTTTTAATTTTAATGTGAAAACTTCACATCGTTATCTCAACAAAACTAAAGTGAAAGGCTATTTAAAGTTGGCTTTAAACCAAGAATCGTTGACCCATTTGATAGGCTAAAACTAAATCTAAGAAATGTGATTATGTATTGTCCTTTACCAGGGGTCTAAGATTAATGTAGTGATATTTAATCTTGCCCACATGATCGTACTCCGTGTAGTTCTCCTTCAATTTTCCCCAATCAAAATTTTCATCTAAATTATGGATTTTATAATAATTTGTCAATCCTTCGGAAAGTAAAAGATATTCCTTAATTCGTATCTTATTTTTTAGTAAGCGATGTGCTATGATTAAATCTTCCCCAAATAATTTTATACGGCTACCAACTTTAGTCAAAGCCACTTCCTCCCCAAAATGAAGTATTATTTTAAGACCTAACATTTCTGGAATGTTCCAGGCCTCCTTATCCTTCTTATGCTTTTCCTTTAAAACATCCAACTGTTTATAAAACTCAGTGTAGAAATATGCACATTGGTCTACAAGTTTTGATAGCGTTGGCATTTCACCTGCTTTGTAGAACAAAACTGCATCGCCCTCTATTTCTGAAACTTTTAAGCCAATTTCATTAGAGTAGATTATATTGTTCAATAAGGTTGGTATGACTTTGGAGGTAAGTTCAAAATCCACTTCGCTCATGAATTCAGTGAAGCCACTGATATCAGGTATGCAAATAAGCGTGGGGGCAGCTTTCATAGAATGTAATAATTGTAAGTTTATTAAATATCTTTTATCGGTATTCCGGGTTTTGAAAATTCCATCGAGTGCCATCATCCCAGTCATTCCGTGAATTTCCATATTTAGGATACCCATCGTTCTCTTTTAGCATTTTGGCTAAATGCAGCATATTGTAGGTCATAAAAGTGGTGTTTCTGTTGGTGAACTCGTTATTTTTTCCGCCAGACTCCTCATCTAAATAACTTGGGCCTGGGCCGGCTTCCCCGATCCAACCACAATCTGCTTGCGGCGGTATGCTAAAACCTAAGTGTTGGAAGGCATATAGTATCCCCATGGCACAGTGCTTAATACCATCTTCGTTGCCGGTTACGACACAACCGCCTACTTTACCATAATAAATATACTGTCCCCTGTCATTTGTTTTACCGCTCATGCCGTAAAGACGTTCTATAAGCTTGGTTGCAATGGAAGACTTCTCTCCTAGCCATATGGG
>JBARUM010000316.1:0-2358 GCA_049645725.1 Maribacter sp. | reverse complement strand
CATACCTGCCTTAGTAATGGGCGTTCTTGGTTTAGGTATAGGCCTATATATTGCTGATACAATTCAAAAGAATATAAACAAAAACCAAAATAAATATACTTTTTTAGAAAGTAAGCTAGATGCATGTTGGACCAAATTTTCATCGTTAGCTAAAGTTATTAGTTTAAATGACAAGGTCGCGTTAGAAACCCTTTCGGGCTTTAGTCAAGACATAATTCATCAGGTTGGATTTATTCGTAATATATTTAATGGTTCTGAAATAGACTGTACCTGTATAGATAATCTAGAAGTACAACTTGACGAATTTGAAGAGTTATTTGATGGTTTGCTGACAGAAGATAATATTAAGTTTTATTCAAAAGAAAAGAATGTTATTGATAGTAAAATTGTCTCAATTAATCAATGTTTTTCTGAAGTATTAAAAGTGATTCAAAATATAGAATAAAAATAGTACTAAAACTTATAAGTTTACCCCAAATAAACTATTTTAAACGGCCTAAGAGAATTTTTGTAAAACAATAGAGGAGAGGAGCGTTAAGAATTTTAGGGGCTGGTATTACATTTTGTTAACCTCTATAAAGTTTCAAAAAAGTTCAAAGCCGTTTTAAGAGTTAGAATAGATCCTAAAATTTAGCGACCGACCCGTACATTGTTTCCGAAATTATCTTTAAGCCTTGATTCTTTAATATTTTAAGAGAAACCGTGTATGACTTTATTGCATATATTGCCCAAGCCCCTACGGAAGTCGAAAAAACCTTCCACTCCAATCCTCCCCAGCGGACACGTTTTGCCGGTCCACCCTGGGAAGTCTTTCCGTTCCGGTTTTCACGACATCCTCAGGACCGCACGAAAGAACAAGCGGCTGAAGACCGCTTGACCTTTCCTTCCCCTCACCACAAAAAGAATTTTTGGGGATTCCATCCAAAAAAGATATCCCTACGTCCAGATTTTAAGGAACTTATGGTCTTAAAAAGTATATTGGGGTTGTGAATGCTATCATCAACTATATTTTACTTGGCTGTTTTGCGTTAGTCTATATCCGCCTGTTCATACCCTATACCGGATTCTTTTCCCGGTATATGTTCAACGAGCCTACTCTTTGGGACAAATATGTAGAAAAGCCCAGATTGGTCTTTTATGGAACAGGTTTATTGTTAATGCATTCCAACTATAGACCAATTTTGGAAGGGAGCGAAGATTCCTTAGGATTTTTCTTTTATGCCAGTTGCTTTATTTTTCTAGGAGGAATCGCCATGTGCCTGACAAGCTATACCAAAAGGTTTAAGTCCGTTTTCATTCCAAGGATTAAGCAGCAGCTAAAACCGCAAAAGCAAAATTTCGAGATTAGTGCGACCACACAGCATTTGGTAGATTTATACAACGAGCTGGTCAGGTATGATCTGGTGGCACGAAACCGAACATCGATTGAGGATTTCATTAATGTTTTAACCAAGGATTGGAAGACCCATAACTCTAAAATCTATTTAAAACTGGATTCCCCAAGTTGTAGGGAATTCTATGAGTTGCTGAGGACAGTATTCCCTAATAATTCGCTCACGCTTATCGACTTCATAGAGCGGTCTGATACCATTCGTAGGGAAGATGGCCAGATGTACAACTACAATACCGTAAAGAATGCCCTTTACAGAACTCACATTTCCAGTAGCAGCGAAGATTTGAAGGCAGCGTTTTCGAAGCTTGAACCTTAATCCGCTTACTTTTCCGATAAATATGCATGCATCGCATGCAAAGCATACATTACACTTTTATTCCCTTGTTAGCTTAGTGCAAGAATTCAATTAAAAAGTACACGTGCACTTATCTATTGTAAAACCTTAAACACTAAGAAAAATGGAATATTTAAAACTAGAGGAACGACTAGACCGAATCGAGAAAATGTTAACCCACAAAAAGAAGGTACTGACCTTTGAGGAGACATGCGAGTACATGGGAGTGTCCAGAAGCTTTCTTTACAAACTGACCTCAAGAAGACAGATACCACATTCAAAACCCAACGGGAAGATGATATTCTTTGAAAAATCGGAAGTGAACGATTGGTTGTTGCGCAACCGAAGAAATTCAAATGTGAAATTGAAAAAGTAAATCCAAAAACTCTCTTTGAATTATTCCTATATGATAAATAGAAACAGATTTCTATGGTTAGGGGGAAGATGATAGAGAATAGTTGAATGTTTACGTCTGAGTAAGAATTCGAGATGTGTCATTGTCATGACAAATCTCGCTTTTGCTCCCGTTGGTCGCAAAAGGGTAGGAACTGTTAACTGCGTTTCCGATGTGTTGTTTAGAAGAAAGTTTATTGATGTGATTATAGTGAAAATTTACTATTCCAATTAAGAA
>JBARUM010000315.1:0-3523 GCA_049645725.1 Maribacter sp. | reverse complement strand
ACAACGCCACACTCACAGGTTTCCTTCCGACGCCTTCTTACCGAGGCAATACCAGCTTTTTTATAGAAGGATCAACAGAACAGGAGAATGCCATTAATATGCAGATATGGAACGTGGATATGGATTACATCCCCACCTTGGACATGGAACTGGTGGCCGGTAGGGATTTTAACAAACATTACGCCTCCGATTCCACAGCGATGGTTTTGAACGAAGCTGCTGTAAAAATACTGGGTAAACGACCGAATGGCGTTATAGGTATGCGACTTTCTCGAGAATTGGGACAAGAAGACCCTAGCTTTTTGACCGTTATCGGAGTGGTAAAAGATTTTCATTATGAAACCCTTAGAAAGGATATAGGGGCCTTAAGTCTTACTATTGGGAACTCATCTGGCTCAATGGCGGTACGATTAAAATCAGGGGATTATTCCAACACCATTGCTTCCATAGAAGAAATATGGAAAAATCTTGCACCGGGTCAGCCCTTTAGTTATAGGTTTATGGATGATGCCTTCAATACTACTTATGAAGCCGAGCAAAATCTAGGGCAAATATTTATAACGTTCACCATACTGTCAATTTTCATAGCATGTCTCGGATTATTTGGTTTGGCTGCCTTCAATGCGCAAAAGCGGACCAAGGAAATTGGGGTTCGAAAAGTACTTGGAGCCAGTGTGAGTCAAATATCATATCGCCTTACGATAGATTTTTTAAAACTTGTTGGAATCGGAATTCTTATCTCCTTACCCTTAGGTTGGTTTACTATGAATAAATGGCTGGAAGATTTTTCATATCGAATAGAAATTAGTTGGTGGGTACTCTTATTAGCAGGATTATTAGCCATTGCTATTGCGATACTAACGGTTAGCTATCAAAGTATTAAGGCCGCTATTGTGAATCCTGTTAAGAGTTTAAGAACGGAATAGTAATTAGGTGTCTTGCCCTTTGAGCGGAGTCTTGGGGTCTGAATTTCGGAACTCCGCTTAAATAGAAAAATGAAATAATCATGTTTAAGAACCATCTGAAAATTGCATTTCGATTCTTCCTGAAAAATAAATTATTCACAGGTATTAATATCCTTGGCTTGTCCATTGGTATATCTGCTTTTATATTGTTAACACGCTATGTGGCTTTTGAGAAGAGTTATGACCGCTTTATTCCTCAGGTAGATGACCTCTACCGGGTAACGCTTACCACCAATTTAGGTGATGGGGGTTTTACCACGGCCGCAACGAACCATCCTGCTTTAGGTCCTGCAATGCTACAGGATTTCCCTGAAGTAGAGAATTTTACCAGAATTGTAAATAAGAACTTAGTCTTTTCGGGAACCATTATCCTGTCCTACACGAACGAACGGGGGGATGAAATAAAGTCAGATGCTAATGACGACCATATCTATTTTGCCGATAATGCAGTCATGGAAATTTTTGATATGCAATTGAATAAAGGTGACCCTGAGACTGCTTTGATAGAACCCAATTCTATGATTATGTCCCAATCCATTGCCAATCGATTCTTTGGCAACGAGGACCCAATAGGTAAAATGATAGAGATAAACGAAGGTTTCAAGATACAGGTAACCGGCGTTTTTAAGGATAGGCCTCAGAATACGCACATGCCCATGGGGATGATTGTCTCTTACAATATCTTCGGTCAAGGCGGAGATTTTGCAAATAGTTGGACCTGGCCGGAATTTTACAATTATGTGAAATTAAAACCGGGAACCACGCCGCAGATAATCAACTCAAAATTCCCGGCGTTTGTATCAAAATACTTGGGGGATATCATGAAGGAGTACGGTTTTGAAGCGAAACTTGCACTCCAGCCCGTTACGGATATCCATCTAAAATCTAATCTTAGAAATGAAATCTCTGCGAACGCAAGCCAAGGCACTTTATATTTTTTAATCATTGTAGCTGCTTTTATTATTTTGATTGCCATGATTAATTTCGTGAATCTTTCAACGGCGAAGTCTATGGAAAGAGCTAAGGAAGTGGGTCTGAAAAAAGTGGTCGGGGCACAAAGAGGCGTATTGATTTGGCAATTTTTATGCGAATCGTTATTAATTAATTTCTTTGCCCTACTCTTCTCTGTGGTTTTGGTGAGCCTTTTAATACCGTCCTTTAATGGGCTTATAGGAACCAAAGTGTTGAATCTTGGAATGTGGGGACAATGGCAAGTTTGGCTAGCTATGGCGTGCATTTTTATAAGTGGTGGTATATTGGCCGGTTTATACCCCGCTTTTGTCTTATCCGGGTTCTTGCCGATGCAAGTGCTACGAGGACAATTTAAGAATTCCTCAAAAGGTGCCGTTCTGCAAAAAGGCTTGGTTATATTCCAGTTTGCTATTTCCATTGTGCTTATATCCGGCACATATGTCGTTTACAACCAGTTCAGTTATATGCAAAATCAAGATCTTGGCTTCGATGCGAATCAGAATTTAGTCGTTCCGGCACCCACTTTTATGGATTCTACTTATCAGCAAAAAGTGGAGACTTTTAGGAAGGAACTACTACAGAATCCAAAAATAAATAACGCCACCCTTTCCAGCGAAATTCCCGGTAGGTCCATGGTAGAAAATAACGGTATCCGAAGGTCTTTTGAACCGCTTGAGAAATCTGTAATGACCCACCTTGCAAAAATCGATAATGAATTCTTTACCAATTACGGAATACCGGTATTGGCCGGAAGAACATTTTCTAAGGACGATGCAACGGAATATTTTGACAGGGAGAAAGGACAGCAGATTACTGCGGGACACCGTGCTATTTTGAATAGGTCCGCGATAAATAAACTTGGTTTTGTTGCTCCAGAAAAAGCAATAGACCAAAAAGTTATTTTTAAATATGGACCCTTGGATCGCACTGCCACTATAGTTGGTATAGTGGAGGACCATCATCAACAGTCATTACAAAAAGGATTTGAACCCATTACGTATTTATACTTTGATTTCTTTATTCCTAATTACCTAACGGTAAATCTTATGGAGCAGAACGTTCATCAGACCAATGCATTTATAGAAACCAAATACAAGGAATTTTTCCCGAACGATCTCTAGAGCTCCATTTTTATGGATGAATACTTTAACCGGCAATATGAAGCTGACAAAAAGTTTGGATTGGTCTGTTTGCTCTTCTCAATATTAGCAATTTTTATTGCCGCGCTGGGTCTTTTTGGTCTTGGTTCCCATATGGCAGCACAAAAGACCAAAGAAATTAGCGTACGAAAAGTAATGGGCGCTACGGTAACACAGGCCTTAGCAATTATCCCCAAAAAACTCTTGGCGCTAGTTTTAGTGTCAGGAACCATTGCTTTTCCGATTATCTTTTTCCTTTCAAGAACTTGGCTGGAAAACTATGCATTTAAAATTGACATGAATATCTGGATGTTTTTAGTTCCGTTACTTGTAGTACTGACCATAGCCGCACTATCTATTTTGGCACAATCACTGAAAGCCGCATTGATAAACCCCGCTGAAGCATTGCGAGACGAATAATCATCGATTATGTTTAAAAACTATTTA
>JBARUM010000314.1:0-1835 GCA_049645725.1 Maribacter sp. | reverse complement strand
GCCCAACGATATGTTTGTAGAGCAATTGGTAATGAATGCCGAAGCGGCCATAGACAAAGCAGTAGAAATGGGGGTAGGCGACCGTAATAAGTTCGCTGTGGGTGGCCACTCTTATGGTGCTTTTATGACAGCCAACCTTTTGGCGCATTCTGATTTATTTGCGGCAGGAATTGCCCGAAGTGGTGCTTACAACAGAACATTGACACCATTCGGTTTTCAACGTGAAGAACGTACTTATTGGGAAGCCCCAGACTTGTACAACACAATGTCGCCATTTATGAATGCCGATAAAGTGAACGAGCCATTATTGCTTATTCATGGCGAGGCCGACAATAACTCAGGCACTTTCCCAATCCAGAGTATTCGTTTTTACAATGCCATTAAAGGCCATGGAGGTACTTCGCGTTTGGTAATGTTGCCACACGAAAGCCACGGTTATCGCGCAAAAGAATCGATTATGCACATGCTTTGGGAGATGGATTCTTGGTTAGAAACCCATGTAAAAAATGCGAAGACTTCACCCGAAAGCGCAGCCATC
Organism: Maribacter sp.; assembly: GCA_049645725.1. GTDB lineage: Bacteria > Bacteroidota > Bacteroidia > Flavobacteriales > Flavobacteriaceae > Maribacter. The sequence continues at coordinate 1,297 of JBARUM010000314.1, read as the reverse complement.
AACAGCAAGAAGTAACTGAAAAACTAAATTTTGAAACAACGAACCGCACTTGAAAGGGTGCGGTTTTTTTGTTTGGGGGCAACGGTTATAAAATTTGACGAAATAATTTGTGGCCTTAACAGCATTGATCAACAAATAATTCTGGTGACTAAATAGGTTAAAATATAAATTTTGTAGTCTCGCTCATCAATTACTATATTTGACAAATACTGTCAAGTCAAAATATGGAAAGTTCTTTTGGAGAAACAATCAGAAGATTGAGAGAGGAGCAAAACTTGCTATTGAGAGAACTCTCAGCAAAACTAGAAATAGACCCCTCAGTATTAAGCAAAATCGAGACAGATAATAGAGTCGCAACAAAAAACCAAGTTCAAAAATTAGCCGAAGTCTTTAAAATAGATTATCAGAAACTGTTAATAATTTGGTTTTCAGATAAAATAGCAGACGAATTAAAAAATGAAGAGAACATTAGCGAGATTTTAAAAATGACCGAACAAAAAATCAAGAATGAGAAATAAAAAGTTAATGGATTATCATCGTTTTTTAGATGAGGCTGGAGATACAACCTTTTACGGAAAAGGAAAGAAGAATATAATAGGAGAAAATGGTGTTTCAAACGTCTTCATTTTAGGAATGGTAAAAGTAAAAGACCCATTAGATGATGTAAGAAATAAAATCAATATACTTCAAGATAAGATAGTTGGTGATGAATTCTATCACGTTCCAAGCGTATTAAAGAAAATCAAAACAAGCGGCTATTATTTGCACGCAACAGATGACATACCAGAAGTTAGAAAAGAAATGTTCGACTTAATGAAGACCATAAACTGTAGCTTTGAGGCAGTCGTTGGGAGGAAAGATATAGAGCGTTACGAAACAAAACATAAAGGGAAGGAAGAGTATTTGTACGCAGACTTACTATCTCACTTACTAAAGAACAAGCTTTCAAAGCATGATAAAATTGTATTACACATTTCGGAACGTGGTAAAAGCACAAAAAATCATAATTTGGAATTAGCCTTTCTGAAAGCAAAGCAAAGATTTTCTAAAATAAACGGAGATAAAGAAACCAAGACCAAAGTCGTTTTTAATGTCAACTACCCAACAAAAGACCCTCTGTTAAATTTAGCCGATTACTTTTGCTGGACAATTCAAAGAGTTTTTGAAAGAGGTGAAATGAGATATTACAATTTTTTAAAAGAGCAAATTAAAGTAGTGATCGATCTATATGATACCGATAATTATGCGGGTTGGAAAAACTACTATGATAATAGCAAAAATCCATTAACTGCTAAAA
>JBARUM010000313.1:0-6148 GCA_049645725.1 Maribacter sp. | reverse complement strand
GGAATGGTTCCTTTATTTTACCATCCTGATATCGAATTAGGAAAAAAAGTGTTGAAGGCTTGTTATGATGGTGGCGCAAGGCTTATGGAGTTCACCGCACGGGGCGATTTTGCCTTTGAGGTATTTTCCGAGTTGAACAAATATTCCTTTAAAGAACTGCCGGGAATGATTATGGGTGTCGGTTCCATAACGGACGCCGCAGCCGCATCACTATTTATGCAAATGGGGGCGAACTTTATTGTAACCCCTTCATTACGTGAGGACATTGCAATCGTATGCAACCGCAGAAAAGTTTTGTGGTCACCTGGTTGTGGGTCATTAACGGAAATAAATAGAGCAGAGGAAATGGGCTGCGAAATTGTAAAACTATTTCCTGGGGATATTTATGGTCCTGGTTTTGTTAAAGGCATTAAAGGCCCACAGCCATGGACAAGTGTAATGCCAACGGGAGGGGTAAGTACAGATATAGAAAACCTTAAAGCATGGTTTGATGCAGGGGTTACATGCGTGGGCATGGGTTCAAAACTTATTAGTAAAGAAATTTTAGCCAATCAAGACTTTACAGGCTTAGAAACTTTGGTTCGGGAGACCTTGCATAAAATAGCAAAATTGAGAATTAATTAGATGGAAACGCCCAAAGCAAGTACTTCGATTTTAAAAAAGTTGCTTGCTGCAATACTTGCATTTGGTCCAGGTATTTTCGCGATAGGTTATACCATTGGAACGGGTAGTGTAACCTCCATGATTGTAGCAGGCAGTACGTACGGAATGCAATTGTTATGGGTGCTTTTGTTGAGTTGTGTTTTTTCGGGACTACTTATGTATGCTTATGGGAATTACGCCTTAATCTCAGGAGAAACTGCATTATATAGTTTTAAGAAACATATTAAAGGCGGGAAGATTCTTGCTATTTTGATTATTATCGGTATTTCATTCGGTCAATGGAATTCACTCATGGGTATTTTAGGGATTTCTTCGAATATTATTTATGAAATTTTCCTGATTTACTTCCCACAGTTAGAAGGGCTTCGGTATGAGACAGTTTTAATTGTTGCGATTATCGTAATCGCCATTATGTATGCTCTTTTGCTAGTTGGAAAGTATACGTTCTTTGAAAAGATATTGGTCATATTCGTAACCATAATGGGACTATCTTTTATCGTCTCTCTTTTTATGGTATACCCTTTACCAATAGAAGTTGTTCAAGGCTTGGTTCCGTCTGTCCCAAAAGTAGAAGGAGGTCAAATGATGGTCGCTGCATTCGTAGGTACCACCATGGCTGCAGCCACCTTCTTATCTAGACCTCTTTTTGTAAAAGGAAAAGGCTGGACAATAAAAAACCTCCAACAACAAAAGAAGGATGCTATCATAGCAGCCGGTCTCGTATTTGTTATAAGTGCCTCTGTAATGGCTGTGGCCAGTGGAGCTCTGTTTCATCAAGGTCAGCCCGTTACGAAAGTATTGGATATGGTAAACACCCTAGAACCCGTAGCAGGTAAATTTGCTTTGACACTTTTCTTTTTCGGAACCTTAAGCGCTGGTCTTTCCTCTATTTTTCCCTGTTTGTTGATTGCTCCAATTTTAGTCGCCGACTATCAATCAGGAGAACTGGATACGAGTTCCGGACAATTCCGCATCATAACCTTTTTTGCTTGCCTGTTCGCTTTGATTGTTCCAGTTTTTGGGGCAAATCCAATTGAAATGCAAATTGTATCTCAGGTATTCAATGTGTTTGTTCTTCCCATTGTGATTATCGGAATACTTTTGCTTATCAATAACAAGAAGATAATGAAAGATCACTTTACTAGTATTTGGGTGAACGTTGGTTTGGTAATTTCGCTGATGTTTGCGTTTGTGATTTCCTATAATGGTTTGGTGGCTTTGTTTATTTATTTTTAGAAGGGTTTTGGCCTACAAACCAACATTGTATTTAACGTAAATAATTTCCAGACAGGCTCTGCCTTGGAATAGTTCATTGCGAGCCTAAGCAAAACTAGGCAATCCGATGCTCCGGTATCTTGGCAGACGTAAATATTTTAAAACCTTAAGAACAGTAAGGGCGATATAAACCATGCACTGCCGACCAACATTAACTTGAATCTTACTATTGAACAGGGTTTTAACCTCTACTAGGAAGGTTTCAGAGTAGCGATAAATCTATTTTGAAAATCTGAGGATTCTTGGATTGGGAGAACCCATTCTGATTCCAACAAAAGATTTTTTCTCATACCTCAAAGTGCGGTTGATGACGCTTCTGGAGGAAACGGGTTTTTGTCACAGAATCTGGATTTTTTTATCCTAAGAAAGCCCAGTTAAGTATGAATAGGCGGACGAAAAATTATACGCGGATTTTTTTAAGTTTTTATTAGATGAAAAATATTAATATTAAGGTGTCCTATTTTTAGGGAAGGCTACAATAGTACATGATAACATTTACTATATTTTAATTAAGAGATTGAGTCTTTATAGCATTTATTTTTGTTATTTTTTGATAAATTACACCCTATTCTTAGGGATTCACTAATATTGTTTAGCTAAAAGTTAAAACACCTCATGCTATCCAATTATGAATAACCTAATAAACTTGCTAAACAGAATAATTTAAGACACCAATAAATCGTACTATAATTAACTCAGTCATTAAAGTAAATTTATTGTCAAACATATTAATCGTAAGCCAATAAATCTAGATTTCATAAAATGAGAACAACTTGCTCACAAAAATTTTTCTTGCTGTTAATATTTATTCAATTAACATCTTGCACCTTGGAACCCAAATCTTCAAGTGGCCCTTTGGTTTTTGAACAAAATGAAAAAGTACTGTTCTTAGGGAATGCCTTTTTTGAAAATTCTTTTGCTAACGGAGAAATTGAAACAATGTTCTCTTTATGCTTTCCAAAAAAAAATATCACCTTTCGCAACTTAGGCTGGAGTGGCGACAATGTAAATGCCTATGCACGCACACGGGCACGTAACGGGCAACGATTTGGTGCGCCTGAGGATGGTTTTAGTATATTAACTCAACAAATTACCGATTTTAAAGCTGATAAAATATTTATCGCATACGGTTTTAATGAATCTTTTGAAAATGAAAGGGGAATTAATAGTTACGGTCAGGGCTTGAAGTATCTTTTGAATATGCTTCAACTGCACTGCCCGGAGCTTATAGTTATCTCTACCCTTCCTATGGAGAAAGGATATGGTATACCGGATGACCATATTGAAAAACGTAACAGCGTACTTAAGAAATATGCAGAAGCAACCAAAAAAATAACCATGGATGGTAGGTATCGTTTCATCGATCTGTTTACACCGTTCAGCCATGAAAATAATAATACAATAAACGGAATCCATCTTTCATCAAAAGGATACAGAAAGGCGGGAAATCTTATTGCAAATGAATTATCATTCCCCAAGCCTGCCGTAAAAATTGACTCACGAGAGGCTGACCAGATTCGAAATACCATAATCAAAAAGAATACTCTTTTCTTTCAGCGTTGGCGACCTCAGAATGATGCATACGTCTACGGACTTCGTAAACACGAACAACCAATTGCTCAGGAGGAACCAGCACAAATAGAGCCATTTATAGCAAAGCAAGAAGAGACAATTAAGTTATTACTAGAGAAATTATGAATTTAAATAGTAAAAGAACATTATCGTTGTTTCTATGTATTTGGCTATTTACCCAAAGCCTGTGGTCACAAAATGACCTACTTAATGTACCAAAGCCGAATATAAACGAAGAGAAAGCCTCTTTTTCTGTTGTCGACGGTTTTGAAATAGATTTGTATGCGGCAAGCCCGATGATTGAAAAACCTACCCAAATTAATTTTGACAATGAGGGTAGACTCTGGGTTTGTGGAAGCCATTTGTATCCTCAACTCAACGTTAATGAGGAGCCCAGCGATAGGATTGTAATTTTAGAGGATATTGACAATGATGGAGTAGCCGATAAATCTACTATTTTCTATGACAAGCTAATTATGCCGAATGGAGTGCTTCCGGATAATCAAGGAGGGGCCTATGTTTCAAGCGGCGACAAACTCATTCATCTTAGTGATACCAATGGTGACGGGAAAGCTGACAAATCAAAAATCTTACTCACCGGATTCGGAACGGAAGATACCCACCATACCCTCCACCGCCTTGGTTGGGGGCCAGGAGGAAAAATATTCATGCAGCAAGGTTATTACGTTTCTTCGCACGTAGAAACTGCCTATGGACCACGCCATTTAAACGGATCAGGTCTTTGGTCTTATGATCCAGAAACACGACGTTTGGAAATTTTCACTAAGGGGTACATAAACCCCTGGGGACACTCGTTCAATTATTGGGGTGAGTTCTTCGAGGCAGATGGCGCAGGAACAGGTTTTGGACATAGTTTTCCAAACGCTGTTATTTTGACTTCTCCTGGCGAAGCGAAATCCTTGCCTTCACTTACCCCTAACAGTCCTAAAGCCAGTGGTATTGAAATTATTAGTGGAAAACATTTTCCTCCAACATGGTCAGGTAATGTAGTAACAAACGATTTTCGTGCTCATATTACCGACCGTTATTCCATCAAAGAAAATGGCAGCTCTTATATTGCGACCCTTGAACCCACTTTTTTGAAGTCAACACATATATCGTTCCGTCCCGTAGATGTAAAAATGGGTCCCGATGGAGCACTATACATAGCAGATTGGTATAGCCCGATTATCCAACATGGAGAAGTGGACTTTCGGGATCAGCGAAGAGACCATATAAACGGTAGGGTTTGGCGAATTACCGCAAAGGGAAGGCCCTTGCTTCAAAGGCCTAATTATAATAGGTTAACTATACCTGAATTGTTAGACCTACTGAAAACTGATGAAAGCTGGGTGAGAACGCTGGCCAAACAAACGTTAAAGGCAAGGAAGACCAGCGAGGTAATACCTGCCCTAGACAAGTGGTTAAGTAATCTAGATACACAGGAGGACGACTTCGACCATCACAGACTTGAAGCACTTTGGACATTACAGACACTCAATGTAATAGATATTGACTTATTAAAAGCTGTATTAGTGTCAAAAACGGCTGGTGCTCGCTCGGCAGCGGTTAGGGTGCTATACCATTGGAATGAAAAAGTACCCGATGCCATTGATTTACTCAAAATAGCTGTTAAAGACTCTAATCCAACCGTTCGACGTGAAGCGGTAACTGCGCTTAGCCAATTCCCATCGGTTGAAGCTTTTAGTACTGCCCTACTTGCCTACAATACCAATATGGATAGTTCTTACTCGTTTGCATTACGCCAAACTTCCCGCATCTTGTCTAAATATTGGCTCCCCTCTTTCAAAAGTGGTAATTTTAAACTTCAAGAAGACAATAATTTTGGGGTCATCTTTGCTCTTAAAGCAACTGAAGACCCTAGGGCAATTCAGCCGCTAATTGATTTTTATAAGAACAGTAAAAATCCTGATGCCGGTATTTTAGGGGTAATTGGGGAAAGAGGTACTCCCGACCAATTAAATTTTCTTACTGAAATTTCTAGTGCAAGGGACAATCCCTATGCAACTAATGCTGCGAACGGTCTACTATTTGCGGCGAGGAATAACGATGTATTTCCCACCAAAAATAAAGTTGAGACACTTCAAAACCTCTTTACATTCAATGATGAACAGACACAAAAAACTGCTTGTGCCCTTACAGGTTATTGGAAAAGTAAAGAATTTGTCTATATATTAAAACAAAAGCTAATTAAAGAGAATACTAGCTATGCTGTTAAGGAGAGTGCTGCTCAAGCGATGGCAATGTTAGATAAAGAAGATGTTCGTGAATTCTTAATCCGCATAATTGATGAAGATAGCAATATCGTTACAACAAAGTTAGCAGTGTCTGCTTTAGTTCATGTTGATTTGGATCAAGGGATAAAAACATTAACTTCCTTACTAGCTGCGAAGGAACTTGACAAAGAAACGTTAAATTACCTCATAAATACAATCATTAAGAAAGAAGGTGCTTTTGAAGCCTTAGCTGCCGATTTAGAAAAAAAATCTATAACTACTGCAAATGCCGATCAGGCGCTTAATTTTGTTACGGCTTCTGGACGAGAAGGTTCTGAGGATTTGGTGACTGCCTTGGCTAAAGCAGGTTCAATGAAAATTACCTCCGGCGGGACTAATAA
>JBARUM010000312.1:0-3023 GCA_049645725.1 Maribacter sp. | reverse complement strand
GAAAAAAGGTTTGAATAATTTAGAAAAACGACTGCTTAAAGCCCAAAAAAGAAAGTTAAAAGATCATGTAGTTCGTATGACCGATATCCAAAACCAACTTTTTCCGGGAAAATCATTACAGGAGCGTAATCTAAATTTTTCTGAACTTTATTTGGAATATGGCCAAGAGCTTATTCCTACTTTAGTGAAGGCCTTGAGACCTTTACGTACAGAGTTCACTATTCTAGTCAATAATAACTAGATGTCCGGTAAAGCTATTGTTAGGAACAAAATAATAGCCCTTTGCATAATTTCTTTTCTATTTATAAATGCCATTGCCTTGATGAAAGAAGCAATGGAGTTGGAGGATGCTGAGCAAGCTTACTATTCACAATGGCTTAGATGGGGTTACGATGACCAGCCTCCGCTTTACACCTGGATTCAATATTTTATAAATCAGGTTATAGGGGTTTCAAAAATTTCATTCTCGCTATTGAGAAGTATAATTTTCTCGGGTATTCTGATTGCACTATATCATTTTTCCAAAAACATGTTGAAAAACCCTGCAAAGTCAGAATTAATTGTTTTTTGCTTGGTTTTAATTCCTGTTTTCATTGATCTAACTTTCAGAAGACTTTCCCATACAGCACTACTTACTCTTTTAGTTATCCTTTCCTATCAAATAATTAGTCGTCTTTTACAAGAGAAAAGTTTTAGGAATTATTTGATTTTAGGACTTCTAGGAGGTGTCGGAATACTCTCTAAATACAATTACATCCTATTTCTGGGAGCTTTGTTTGTAACCATATTTGTTGACAAAGAACTACGAAAGGTATTTTTAAATAAATACATATTGTTAAGTATTTTGGTGTGCGCTATTTTGGTTACGCCGCATTTTTACTGGTTATTGGTATCCAATTCCTATTTTGTGGAATTATGGGATAGTGTAGGTGTTAAAATGGAAAGTGATAGAGGTAAAGGTTCATATATGCTATCTCCGTTTTTATCTTTTTTGGGTGCTTTCCTTAAACTAACCGCTCCACTTGGTGTTGTTATGAGCATATTGATGCTGTTAAAGAAGGTGAAGTTTAAAATCCAACCATTGGATTGGTTTTCCAAAATGTTCTTTACCCAATTGGGCGTTTTAGCATTCTTTTTTTTGGTTTTCAATAGTGCTAAAATAGAAGTCCGTTGGCTCTTACCCTTATTGTTACCTTTTTTGGTTTTACTGGTAAAGTCTATGAAACTAAGGCGTCCGGAACCCACTTCAAAGTATATTTATTACCTTTTTATAGGGGTTTTGTTCGTGCAATTGATTCGCACTCCAATGGAAAAATTGTTGAATATTCCGTCATCTGTTCATTTTGGATTTGAAGTATTGGGTAATAAGTTACAAGCGGATTATAGTGACGAGCAATGGATACTTCCAAATGTTACTTACGGGGGTAATATACGTTTATTGCAACCCGAAAAAATAGTAGTATCCAGCGATGATTTTTCCCTTCCCGAATCAATAGTAATCGCTAACGATGCAGTAGAAGTAATACTGGATACAAAACCAATAAATAAAATTCCAACGGACAGTCTGCCTAATTTTGGTCGTGAAGGTACTACAGTATATTTTGTGCCCAATTAGGGGACTAAAAATTCCCCTTGCCAAAGTTCTTCCTCTTTGGAATAACGAACGCGTATATGATTGGGACGTTTTAATTTTAGGTATTCTACCTTAAAAGGAGTGATTTCCACCATACAAAAGAAATTTTCGTCTGACAGGTACTCCACATGATCTGGGTTTTCTATAGTACTTCCAGGGGTGTTACTCGTAATATAGTCTTTTCTACTATTGGGTTGTATCCCGTTCCAATAATTTTTTAAAAGGGCTGGGTCATTTATAACTTTAGCCGTCCCTTCTATTTTTATCTGCAGCATTTTTTTTGGGTGATAGAACAATGCGCTAACCTTTTTATTTTCTTTTAGATGAATAATTTTTTTTGAGCGTTTATCCGTATAAAATGTGAGTGTCAAATCTTTTGAGACGTTACGTAGCACTACAGTTCGTAAACGGGCCATATTATCCAAACCCACCGTAGCCAATGTAAAATAGCGAAATGGGTGTCCCTTCTTTACCAAACTTTTGTTGAGTTCATCTTTGAGTTCTTCAAAAAACACCTGTTTCATTTGAAATAAAATTTAGTTAAAGGTAAAAAAAAGAACATTGGTGGTAGGGTTTTTTGAGATTTGGTTGTTATATATAAAAATTGCTATAAAGAAGTTAATTTGGTTACTTAAAATGATTTAGGTTGGTTTTGATTTTGATTAATAAGCTCGGGGTGGTTCCCGAGCTTTCTTTTTTTAAAAACCTTAATTTTTTTTGTAAGCTAAAGGAATTGTTGTCGACTATTTTAAGGAATACAAATTGCTATGAAAAAGAATTTTTTGAAATTCTAAATTGTATTCGATTGTTTGGTTGGTTGGATAGAAAGCCCGGTTGATTCCCGGGCTTTTGTTTTTATTAAAATAATCGATGTTTTATAGATGAAATTACATTTGTAGGAATTAATATAAAATATTATTAACCAATTATTTATAATCAATTAATTAAATAATGACTTTTAATTTACTTTATAATCCAATTTCATTGTAATCGATGCCGTTTTATTCTTGGAGGCCGTGTTATAAGCTCCTCCCCAACTGTAATCTTCTCCTGAATTTTGTCCGGTAATTTGGAACACGCCCATTTTGGCGGAGACTAAATCTCCTAAATTGCTACCTGCATTCTCAGCTATTTTTTCGGCACGTATCCTGGCATCTTCGGTAGCCTTGGAAATCATTTCAATTTTTAAATCTGAAAGTTTGGTATAATAATATCTTGGAGGATATGAGTTAAACTGAACACCTTTATTTAATAACTCTGTAATTTCACGGGATACATTTTCTATTAAAGGAACTTCCTGCGATTCTATTTTTAAGGTTTGAGTCAATTGATAGCCTCTAAAAATGCTTCCAACATAATTTCCGCTCTCATATTTGTTATCCCTTAACTC
>JBARUM010000311.1:0-5420 GCA_049645725.1 Maribacter sp. | reverse complement strand
GTATATACAACCCTGCCCTACAGGGAAAGGAAACACAATGGGATTTAAAATATTTTAATAACAATAGGAAATATTCAGGGAATATTAAAAATTCGCAGGACAGAAGTTTGGTACACTATTTTTTTCTTCAATTTGATGAAAATATTTATCCAATTCAAGATAGCCTCCGAAAAAGCATTATTCATAATGATGCCAACGACTGGAACGTTCTTACGAATGATGATAAGGTTACCGGAATCATAGATTTTGGGGATATGTGCCATACTTGGCTCATTAATGAGTTGGCCATTGGGTTAACTTACATGTTAATGGGGAAGGAAAAACCACTAGAAGTTGCCTCCGTTATCATAAAATCCTATCATAGGAACTATCCACTGCTTGTTCATGAATTGGATGCCCTTTATTATTTAATTGCTGCACGCCTTTGCACCAGCGTATGTAATTCCGCATATACCAAAAAACAAAAGCCTAATTCAGAATATATAACAGTAAGCGAAAAACCAGCATGGGATTTGCTTCGAAAATGGATTCAAATAAACCCAATTATAGCAAAAGACACCTTTAGGGTTGCCTGCACGTTTGAAAAAACCAAAAAAAAAGATACGGAAGAACAACTTTTAAGGAGGAAAACTAATTTCGGTAATGCACTCTCACTTAGCTACAATAATCCTATTCATATGTCTAGGTCTGCATTTCAATATATGTATGACACGCAGGGTAATACCTTTCTGGATGCCTATAACAATATTATGCAAGTAGGACATTGTCACCCACGAGTTGTCGAGGCCGGTCAAAATACCATAGCCAGATTAAATACCAATACACGCTACATATATGATGAGTTTCTCTCTTACTCGGAAAAATTACTAGCCAAATTTCCTCCTTCACTGAACAAAGTTTTTTTGGTTAACTCAGGAAGTGCAGCAACAGATTTAGCCATAAGAATAGCAAAAGCGCATACAAAAAATAAAAAAGTGATGGTTTTGGAGCATGGCTATCACGGAAACACACAAAACGGAATAGACATTAGTCATTACAAATATAATCACAAAGGGGGAGCAGGAAAATCAGAGTATATTATAGAAGCCGCATTGCCGAAAATTTTTAATTCCGGTTTTAAAAATGAAAATGACGCATCTAAACATTTTGCTAAAGAATGTTTGTTGAATATTGATGAAAACCAAGGGGAAATAGCAGCGTTCATTGCAGAACCTATTGTTGGGTGCGCTGGTCAGGTCCCATTGCCAAAAGGTTATTTAAAGGAAGTTTACCCAAAAATTAGGGCACAAGGCGGGGTTTGTATAAGTGATGAGGTCCAAGTAGGTTTTGGCCGTTTAGGAGATTGGTTTTGGGGGTATGAAATGTACGAGATAGTTCCTGACATAGTAATTCTAGGCAAACCAATGGGTAACGGGCATCCTATTGGAGGGGTGGTAACTACTTCTGAAATCGCAGATAGTTTTGACAATGGTATGGAATTCTTCAGTTCTTTTGGTGGTAATCCTGTTTCTTGTGCCATTGGAGAAGCTGTGTTGGATGTAATAGAAAATGAAAATTTAAAAACGCACGCTAAATTCGTTGGAAGTTATCTTAAAAAAGAACTCAATACCTTAAGTAGGAAATATCCAGAAATTGCCGATGTGCGCGGAGAAGGTCTTTTTTTAGGTGTTGAACTACTGGGTAAAAATAAATCTCCAAATACTAAATTGGCATCTATCGTAAAGAATGGTTTAAGAGACAGTCACATACTGGTAAGTACGGACGGCCCCTATAATAGTGTTATTAAAATAAAACCCCCGCTATATTTTAATCTGGAAAATGTAGGTAAATTAATAAAGGAAATAGACCTAATTTTAGAGAATGCTTTAAAAATTTAATACTTTTAATCTTCCTAATTAATTGATAAATGAAAAATTCCCTCATAAAAGACATTGGACTAGTATTTTTTAGAATCGCAGTTTCTGTAATGATGATAACGCATGGTTTACCCAAATTTCAAAAACTGATTGCCGGAAATTTTGAATTTGGCAATCCTATAGGGATAGGCGCCGCACCATCTTTGTTCTTAGCCGTAATTGGTGAGTTCATTTGCCCTATACTTATCATTTTGGGCTACAAAACTCGTTTAGCTGCAATTCCTGCTGCTATTACAATGGCGGTTGCGGCTTTTATAGCACATGGAGCAGACCCGTTTGCAACAAAGGAAAAAGCTTTGTTATATCTGGTAGCTTTCTTGGCTATAGCCCTTGTAGGACCTGGCAAGTTTAGTTTAGATAAAAAATAACGTTAAATAATCTTTACGAGAAGTTCCTTCAAAAGATCTGCCTGATTTACATTAGCAGCACCTACGCCCTTTCCCTTTAAATCCATTTCTCTGAGATAGGAAATAATTCTACTAACTTTTTTCATCGGATAGTTTTTGGCCGCAGTCTGAAATTCGCCCACAAAATATGGATTGATGCGCAAAACACTAGCTACATTTTTTGGTGAATGGTCGCTAAGTCCATGATATTGTAATAATTGTGAAAAGAATGAATGTAGAAGTGTAACGGTCAAAACAAAGGGGTTATCCTTTGGATTCTGAGCAAAATAGGTGACTATTTTAGTAGCCTTTAGGACATTACGCTCTCCAATGGCCTTTTTAAGTTCAAAATTATTATAATCTTTACTAATACCTATATGTTTCTCTATATGAGATGGGGTAATTTCACTTTTAGGAGCTAGTACTAACTTTAATTTTTCTAGTTCATTGTTAATTCTGCTCAAATCTGTTCCCAAGTACTCCACCAAGAGAAGCGCAGCCTTATGGGAAATCGAATAACCGCTGTTCAATAAGGTCTTTCTAAGCCATTCTGAAACTTGATTTTCGTAAAGTTTTTTACTTTCGAATACAACCCCACACTTTTTTATAGTTTTGTAAAGTGTCTTTCGTTTATCTAATTTTTTATACTTGTAACAGATGACAAGAACGGTGGTTAACTGCGGATTATCCGCATAACCAGACAACTGCTCTATACTTCTAGAAAGATGCTGTGCTTCCTTTACAATGACAACTTGCCGTTCCGCCATCATGGGATAGCGCTTGGCATTACCAACTATATCATCAATTGACGCTTCTTTACCATAAAGCACCATTTGATTAAAACCTTTTTCTTCCTCTGTCAGTATCTTAGTACTTATGTAATCGGAAATTTTATCAATAAAATAAGTTTCCTCTCCATAGAGAAAATAAATCGGCTTTATAGTACCTTTTCTTATATCATTAACAATTTGCAACGCTTCATCCATTCGGAAAAATTCATCAAATTTGTCAAATGCAGCCGCTTAATTTTCCCAGTTACACCTTCAGGGTCAAAAATAATGAAAATAACGCCCTTATTTTTGACGGCATAAGGAAAAAGTTTGTGGTTTTAACTCCTGAAGAATGGGTGCGGCAACATGTAGTCGAATATCTCACGTTAGATAAAAAATACCCCTTAAGTCATATAAACGTTGAAAAGCAAATTAAAGTGAACGGACTGAATAAGAGGTATGATATTATTGTATTTAATTCAGACGGTAGTATTCGTTTATTGGTGGAATGCAAAGCGCCCTTAGTTAACATTTCACAGGAAACCTTTGACCAAATTGCACGGTATAACTTTAACTTGAATGCTACTTACCTAATGGTAACTAATGGATTAACCCATTACTATTGCAAAATGCTCATTGATGAGGAAAAATATCAGTTTTTGAAGGAGATTCCTGAATTTAGGCGTTAATTTGCCATCGTTTTGAAAATTGCAATAGTCATACTCAATTGGAACGGGGAAGTGCTCTTAGAGCGTTTTCTACCCTCCGTAGTTCAGTTTTCCGAAAATGCGGACATTTATGTGGCGGATAATGCCTCCACCGATGGCTCAGTTTCATTTTTGAAAAATAATTTCCCTGAAATTCAAATTATTCAAAACACGACCAATGGCGGGTTTGCCAAAGGTTATAACGATGCGCTTCAATATGTACAAGCAGATGTATTTTGTCTTCTAAATTCTGATGTTGAAGTGACCAAAGGTTGGTTAGACCCAATTATTGAAGGCTTTAACACACTAAAGGATGTTTCTATTATACAACCAAAGATTTTGGATTTGTTGAAAAAAGATCATTTCGAATATGCAGGTGCCGCCGGAGGCTTTATTGACCAACTGGGTTATCCCTTCTGCCGAGGAAGAATTTTTCAAACCTTAGAAATGGACCATGGACAATATAATGATACAAGAGAGATATTTTGGGCTACAGGAGCCTGTATGTTCGTGAAAAGTGAAGTTTTTAGGGAACTTGGAGGATTTGATCCAGAATACTTTGCACATCAAGAAGAAGTGGACTTTTGCTGGAGAGCAAAAAATAAAGGTCATAAGGTTTATTATATTGGAACCTCCGAGGTATATCATTTAGGTGGTTCTACCTTAAGTAACATGAATCCAAAGAAAACATACTTGAATTTTAGGAATTCACTTTTTTCAATTACCAAGAACCTCCCCAGAAGAAAGGCGTTTGTGATTATCTTTATTCGATTACTTTTAGATGGTATCGCCGCTGTCCGTTTTATTTATCAGCTGAGATTTAAACATTTTATTGCCATAATAAGGGCTCACCTTAGCTTTTATAGGCAATTCAGAAGAACGTACAGAAAAAGGGAAAAGACTAATTTTATATTAAAGTACTATATTACAAAGTCTATAGTATGGTCTTATTTCGTACATCAAGTAAGAAATTTTAACATTTTAGTAAAAGATTAACTAAGTAGAGTAACTAGCGAATACCAAATTATATAATTTTGGTCTCGCTTGGAGCGAAAATTAAGTAAATAACAAACATTAATATAGTTAACGATTATGAAAAAAATAATTTTAGGATGTCTTGGAATAACCCTGTTATTATCTTCTTGTGTGTCACAGAAGAAATATGCGGATCTTGAGGCAAAACAAAAAGAAACACAAGATTTATTGAATTCTGCTACGGTTAAATTAAATGACTGTTTAGAGGAAAAAGCAACTTCTGCTTCTAGACTTCAAACTCTGGAAGATCAAAATGCTTTCCTCAAAGCAAATAATCAAGAGCTCATTAACAATATGGGCAACTTAACTACTTTGACTACCAAAGGAGCTGAGAACTTAGAGAAGTCATTAGAAAGTCTTCAAGAAAAAGACCTAACTATTCGTAAGTTGAACGATGCCATTACAAGAAGAGATTCTGTAAACCTTTCTTTAGTGCAGAGTTTAAAGGGTGTTTTAGGAAACTTGGACGATGAGGATATCGAAATCAGTGTTGAAAAAGGTGTTGTATTCGTTTCTATATCGGATAAATTATTGTTCAGCAGTGGAAGTTACAATGTAACTAGTAGAGCTAAAGAGGTTCTAGGAAAAGTGGCCAAAGTTGTAAAT
>JBARUM010000310.1:0-3653 GCA_049645725.1 Maribacter sp. | reverse complement strand
AACCAGCCAACCGAAACATGGAGGTTTTTATGTGCTATTATCTTGGTCTCTGGGTGAGGGGTAATAGTCTGGGCTATTTTGTCAATTATGCCGTTCTTAATTAAAATATCCCGCTTTTTTAAGTGAATATCTTTAGTGGAGGCATTTATTATCTTGGCCGATTTTAAGAGTATATTCATTTGCCTAGTGCTTGTTCATTACCCAGTTAGTTGAAAAACCTTTGTAAGAGCGTTTCGATTAAAACAAATAGCAATGCTAAAATAGCAAACCATTTCCAAAACTCATTTACCATATTGGCTTTTTGGGTCTCCTCATAAAAATCGGAAACGGATTCATTTATACTTACGCCGTTTATTTGAGCTATATCCAAGTATGTCAAATCACTTTCTTTCCTATCATAGTTAAAACTAATATTTCTTAGAAAACTATCATTACTACTTATAGCGTAAATACCGTCATTAATAGGGTTTTCCTCAAAAGATAAACGTACCTTTTTTGGTAGCAACCGTTGTTGTGGTATAAACTCATAATCGTTTTTAGAGACTTTTAGAATGTTATCTTTTGACAAGGCTATTGGAATATCAATTTCTACACTTCCTCCCAATATTTCATACAGTTTGGGAAGTTTTAAACTATTAATGGCCATATTGTAAAATGTAGGTACGATTAGCGGAGAATTTTTAAAAGTTGAATTCTCGCTGGTTAAAGAAGCGGTAAAAAAGTAAGTATTGGTATCACCAGTTAAAAAAGGAGCTTGGTTCTGAAGGTAAAGTGCAGATGGTGTATTTGAGCTTAGGTCGTAATAGCTGAAAACTTTGGGGTATTGGAAATTAGACACATTCTTTTCGAAAACATTTTGAAATAAGATATGGTTAAAAACCACTTTGGAAATACTGACTTCCTGATTTATCTTTTCTACATATTTTGTATTCAAATATCTATAAATCAAATTATTATACGAGTTTAAGTCAATTTCTTTTCCAGGGATGATTACCAAACTACCTCCTTCTTTTATAAAGGATGTTAACCCTGTGGACAACGCGTTGGGTATGGTTTCAAGCTCGTTTAAAATAATAAGGTTTTGAGTTTCTAGAATGCCGTAATTTAGTTGGTTCAAGGCAAAGTTTGAATAGCTAAACTCTTCTTCGTTGTATAGCCGCTTTAGATATGAATTATCTGCCGCACTAATAGATAAAACTTTAATTTTATCTTTTTTACCAATGTTGAAATAGAACTGATTGTCATAATCCAAGCCGGAATCAGATATAATCAATTTACCGTTTATGGATTGATTTGTCGGAACTGAAAAACTTACTTGTGCTTTATTATTTTTATCGAATTTTGCTGATGTCTTAGCAATTAATTTATCCTTATCGTATAAGGAAACTGGCGTTGTCGCTATGTCTGTGTTTGATGAAATGCCGGCAATCAATTCTATGGTCTCCGAAGTTATTTCCCCCAAGTATACCGTATCGATGGATGTATTGAGCAACTCGTCTGTTTGGGGTTTTACAAAATGGATTGATGCATCAGAAATAGGTGTTAAGGGAAAGAAGCCCATTCGAGATTGAAAATCCGATATGAGTACTGCGTTCTTTCGCGTACTTTTATCTTCACTAAAGTAAGTGTTTGCCCTTAATATTGCTTGCTCTAAAGAAAGTTGTGCATTACTTGGAGTAAGTTCCAACAAGGTATTTTGAATGTCTTTTATCTCCACATCCTTATAGACATTATCATTGGTGAACAGCGTAAATAATTGATCTTTAGGAATACTTTTAATGAAATCCTGAACGGTGTTCTGAAGCAATGTACCGTTAGAACTATTGGCCTCCATACTAAAGGAATTATCCAAATAGAAAACATTTTCCTTAGTTTTAAAAGCAGTTTCATTTGCACTAAAGGGCTGGGCGAAAGCCAAAACCAATCCTGCCAAAAGACCTAATCTAGACAGTAAAATGAGCCATTTTTTTAGAGTACTGCTTTTTCTCGATTCTGAGACTACCTTTTTAAGCAATTTCACATTGGTAAAAGGAGTCTTTTTAAATCTACGGAGCTGAAATAAGTGAATAAAGATTGGAATCAGTAGTAGAAGAAGGGCCCAAAGAATTTCTGGATGTTTAAACTGCATTCCTATTTTTGATTGAGCAAAGATAATTAAATATTGGTTGCTAGCGCATGGTAGATGTATCTAAACTATTGTTAAACACAATGTACTGTCATGGAACAGTTTAAAAATTCAGGAAAGTAAATTAGCCTTAGCAGAAGAAAAAATAGTCATGCATACTTTTTAAGTTTAGTTCTGAAAAATACCTTTTTATAAAGAGTTGATCTTCTTCATTGGCCACCGTAACGATGGTTTGAGGGTTATGTAAGGATTTTAATTTATCAAAATTAAAAAGTTTCTGGGCATAGATATCTTTACCAATTTTCTTTGGGTTGTTGCAGACCCAATAAAAAGGAATACTTTGGTTAATCAGTAATTTAGCAATAGTTTTTCCTTTGTTTCCTGCACCCCAAACCGTAAGGGCCTTATTAGAGTCCCAATCCAATTTTAGGAAGTAATGGAGTTTAATATCCAAAAAGTAATTCTGGGCGTAATGCTTACTTGTTCGTGATGTTCTGGTATCATAATCGCGCCAATGCAGTAACACTTTATCGCAAGGAATACAGATCAACCCTCTTTCATAAAATCGAAACGTGAGGTCATAGTCCTCGGGATAACGATTGGGTTCAAAAGCTTTACAAGCATCTAGATCCTCCCTGTGTACCAACCAGCAGGGAGAGGGAATAACACATTCTTTATAAACTTCCTTAAAGTTCATACCTTTTTTCGTGAGTTTGTTCAACCATTTTTCGTACCGGTGATATCCACTACTTATTCCTCTCGCGGAAAAATAATGTACCTGGCCAATGGCTATATGTCCTTTTCCATGCCTCAAAAGCTGGTTGACCATGAACGCTAACCTTTCGCCAGCCATAATATCATCAGAATCCATTCTTGTAATAAATACCCCTTTGCTCATCTCATAAGCACTTCGTAAGGCTTCTATTATTCCAACTCCATTATTGTTTAAAACTTTTATGCGCCTATCAGTAATTTCAAAGTTCCGCATAATTTTTAAGCTATTATCCGTGGAATGATCGTTGATGGCGATTACTTCCCATTGGGTATAAGTTTGCCGAATTATAGAATCCATGCATTCGGGTAAATATGAGGCTGTGTTTTTGAATGGAATTAAAATGCTTACTTGTACTTGATTCATTTAGTAATTCTAATTTTTTTGGAAAATTTACTGTGGATTATGTTATGGAACAATGTTTCCTAGGAATAAGTTTTAATCCATTTGTACTCAAAATTAATTTATGTAAAACACTTTGATTACGTAGAAAATCCTTTCTATATTTGCAGCCGCATTAGGAGAAATGGCAGAGTGGTCGAATGCGGCAGTCTTGAAAACTGTTGAGGGTCACACCTCCGGGGGTTCGACTCCCTCTTTCTCCGCTGAAAAGCCCCGTAAACGCAATGTTTATGGGGCTTTGTTTTTGATATTGCCAATTTCGTTGCCAATGATGATATTTCTAACATGAAGAAATTCTATTAATGGTTTTATTTCTCTCCCATTCGAGATAGTATTAATGCCCCTGATATAGCA
>JBARUM010000309.1:0-1701 GCA_049645725.1 Maribacter sp. | reverse complement strand
AAAGGTGTTATGAAAGCCGTTGAAAATGTAAACACGGTTATTGCGGAAGAGATTCTTGGCATGTCCGTTTTTGAACAAAATCTTTTGGATCAAACAATGATAGATTTGGATGGAACGCCAAACAAGTCCAAATTAGGTGCCAATGCCATATTGGGAGTTTCCTTGGCAGCTGCTAAGGCTGCTGCAAATGAATTGGGACTTTCCTTATTTAGATATGTCGGTGGAGTAAGTGCCAATACGCTTCCGGTTCCAATGATGAATATCATTAATGGAGGTTCTCATTCTGATGCACCTATTGCATTTCAGGAATTTATGGTAATGCCGGTAAAAGCCAAAAGTTTTTCTCATGCCATGCAAATGGGACCGGAAATTTTCCATAATCTTAAAAAGGTACTACACGACAGAGGTTTAAGGACAGCTGTTGGTGAGGAGGGTGGTTTTGCCCCTAATCTGGCAGGAGGTACCGAGGATGCTTTGGATACCATTGCAAAAGCCGTTGATAAAGCTGGTTATAAATTAGGTGATGATGTAATGATTGCCTTGGATTGTGCGGCGGCAGAATTCTTTGTGAATGGCAAATATGATTATACTAAGTTTGAAGGTGATACTGGAGTGATACGAACATCAGAAGAGCAGGCTCAATATTTAGCTGATCTTTCTTCCAAATATCCTATTATCTCAATTGAGGACGGAATGGATGAAAACGATTGGGACGGTTGGAAAGCTTTAACCGATAAGATTGGTGATAAGGTTCAATTGGTAGGGGACGATTTGTTCGTGACCAATGTAGATCGATTATCAACAGGAATAAAAAAAGGAATTGCAAATTCAATTCTTATAAAAGTAAATCAAATTGGAACTTTAACGGAGACTATTGCAGCTGTTAATATGGCCAAGAATGCTGGTTATACCTCTGTTATGTCACACCGTTCTGGTGAGACCGAAGATAATACCATTGCTGATTTGGCAGTGGCCTTGAACACGGGACAAATTAAAACTGGTTCTGCATCACGTTCAGATAGAATGGCAAAATACAACCAACTTCTTCGTATTGAAGAGGAATTAGGAAGTATGGCTTATTATCCAAAAGAGAAGGCATTTAAGATTCAAAAATAATAGATTGACCAAAAAGCCTTTTTCACTGAGAAAGGCTTTTTTTTTGGTGTAATCCAAAAAAGATGCCTATCTTTTTCCCAATTCTTTAATAAATTCCCTCTACATACTTCATATGAATAATTTTATTTTTGTTGCTGCTGAGAATGATGCCATCCCAGACTGTAAAGCCGGTGGAATGGGTGATGTTGTACGCGATGTACCAAGAGAGATAGCACGACGAGGTGATACCGTTCATGTAGTGGTACCCTCCTATTCTAGACTGCATAAGAATGGTACTTTCAAAGTATATCTAGACTTTCAATTAAGGGGAACGACTTACCGTGCGGAATTGTACGAAGTTGCTCCTAAGAAAATTGTGCCAAACGTAATACATTATGTAATACATCATCCAGAAATTGAAGAAGGCGGCATTGCACATATTTATCATGATGATCCTACAGAACCATTCTTCAATGATTTTGTCAAGTTCATGATTTTTAATACTGCCGTAGCCGAGGCAATGAACATAGGTGCTTTTGGAGATTTAGATATTGTGCATATGCATGATTGGCACTCTAGTGCTGTTTTGTTTTTAAAAACTTATCA
>JBARUM010000308.1:0-5269 GCA_049645725.1 Maribacter sp. | reverse complement strand
ACCTATCTCCCAATTCCGAAAGAACGCCCAATGTAACAGGTGTATCATTGATAAATGCACGTGATTTTCCACTGGGTAAAATTTCCCGCCTAATGACGGTAGTATCCTCATAATCCAAATCGTTCTCATCAAAGAAAGCTTTTAGGCCGTAATCAGAAATCTGAAAATCGGCTTCTACAATACACTTTTTTTCTTTATCCCGAAGTGATGACAAATCCGCACGTTTTCCTAGCACCAAAGAAAGACCTCCTAAAAGTATTGATTTTCCTGCACCGGTTTCCCCTGTAATTACGGTAAAGCCATCGTTTAGCTCAACATTTAGAGCATCAATTAGCGCGTAATTATTAATAGAAAGATTGGATAGCAAATTTCAGATATTTAGATGGCCAAAGGTAATCTATATTCTGATTTGAAAAAAGGGTCAGTACTTTATATCATTCCATGTACTGGAATACAAAGGGGCTATTTTTGTAAGCGTTTCCTTGAGTTTTACTATATCTACTTTGGGGCCATCAGAAAAAATATTTTGAATTTCATCTGATTTTGCATCAAAAAATGTTGAAATCAAAAAAGCGTTCGGTCTTCTGTTGATCATGGTCTCAAATAACTTCATAGTCCCAGCCACCACTTGTTTTCCAGTACTATTATTGTCGCCCATAATGTCCATGCCCTTTCTGTGATAATTGTACATGGCCACGCGATATTCCCTGTATGTATTGGAAAGTAAGTTGTCTATAAGTTCAAAACGACTACGGTCGGTAGATTGATTCCAACCAGCAAAGTTAGTTCCTTGTGCCTGTGTAACTATACCTTGTGCCTTTCTGAAAAAGTCCGTTCCCCCTTCCAAAGAAAATGTATCGGCATCCAAGCCTAAACCTATATAAATGTAATAGGAAACGACTGCAATTAAATTTGATTCGAATACATTCTCATTAAAAACCAAAGGTTGGAATTCTATATACTGAAAATTTAACTGATTGTCCTTGTAGTTAAAAACAGGAGACTCATAAGAAGTATTATAAACAGGTCTAGAAGATTGGATTTGAAAATTTCCCTTAAATCTATTGGACTCGTAATCCGTAATCGTAATAAACATTTGCCCGTTTACCCTTTCATTCTCTTTATAAACCCTGTTGGTCCACTTGTTTTTATTTACAAAATCGTTCAAAGAACGCTCCAAAGTATTAAATATGGGCAAATCTCCTTGTGATAACTGATCGGAGTTGACGGTTATATTAAAGTTTAGTTCTTGACCTGATACTGTTAGGGCAAGAAAGCCAGAACAAAAAAAGAAAAGGAGCTTACGCATAGCGTCTCTTAATAATTTCATTAAAAATATCCTTAGCAACGGCTGCCTTGGTTTTTAATTCAAACGTTTCTATTGTAGAATTGGTATCTATAAACGTAATTTTATTAGAATTCCCTCCAAAACCAGCACCTTCATCCCTTAACGAATTTAAAACAATCGCATCAAGATTCTTGCGCTTAAGCTTTTTCTTGGCGTTCTCTACCTCGTTTTCGGTTTCCAAAGCAAAACCAACCAGGTATTGCTGCCTTTTCGCTTGACCCAATGAAAAAAGGATGTCCTTATTTTTAACAAGCTCAAGACTAAACTCATCATCAGATTTTTTAATCTTTTCCTTTGCCTTGGTTTTTGGTTTGTAATCCGCCACGGCGGCAGCACAAATAACAATGTCCGCATCTTCAAAATAGTCGTGAACCTTTTCGTACATCTCATCTGCCGAAACTACATTGGTCAAATGAATAGACGAATTGTCCACCGTAAATTGCGAGGGACCCGAAACTAAATTTACCTTTGCACCTAAGTCGGCCGCAGTCTTTGCTAGCTCAAACCCCATAAGTCCGGATGAATGATTACCAATAAACCGCACAGGGTCAATTGCCTCATAGGTCGGACCTGCGGTAATCAAAACCTTTTTACCTTGTAACGGCAGCCCATTGGCTAAATGATTCTTTATAAAAACAAGGATATCTTCTGGCTCCGCCATTCTACCCTCTCCGTTAAGTCCACTGGCCAATTCTCCAGAAGTGGCAGGAATCATAATATTTTTAAAAGATTGTAATTTTTCTATTGAAGAAATGGTAGTTGGATGCTTGTACATGTCCAAATCCATAGCCGGGGCAAAAAAAACAGTGCATTTAGCGGATAGATACGTCGCCAAAAGCAAATTGTCACAGCCGCCGTTGGCCATTTTGGACATCGTATTGGCAGTTGCCGGGGCTATCACCATTATATCTGCCCAAAGCCCTAAAGCTACATGGTTGTTCCAATCGGTAGTATAATTTTCAGTCTTTTCAAAATCAGTGACTACCGGGTTTTTGGAAAGCGTTGCAAGGGTAAGTGGGGAAACAAAAAAGCTGGCACTCGGAGTTAAAATAATTTTAACGTTAGCACCAGCTTTTATTAATAAGCGGACAAGGAAAGTGGTTTTGTAAGCGGCAATACCACCGGTAATGCCTAGAAGGATATTCTTACCACTTAACATATTCCGTTATGCATCTTTCTCCGTGTTCCTATGGTAGATTTTATCCATTAACCATTCCTCGACTGCCATTGCGTGTGGTTTTGGTAATTTTTCATAGAATTTGGAAACCTCAATTTGCTCTTTATTTTCAAATACCTCTTCCAAACTATCACTGTAAGTGGCAAATTCCTCCAATTTTTCTAGCAACTCCTTTTTTATTTCAGAATTGATCTGAATCGCTCGCTTAGCTGTAATTGATATTGCTTCGTAGATATTCTCCGTTTTGACATCAAACTCATTCCTATTGATAGTAACCGTTGATACAGCTGCTTTAGAATTCTTAAGATCGTTCATATTCATAATGAAAACTATTTATTTTGATTGTTCTATTGTGAATTTTTGCAATTCATTTTCAATTTTTGAATTCAAGTTTGTGGCTTCCTTTTCAAACTTGGTATTCGGATATTGTTTTTTTAATACGGTGTAAGCAGCCTTTGCTGTTTGAAGACGTTCTTTTTGAAGGCTTTCAAAACTATTAAGAGCCATGTTGGTCGTAGCATCTAACTTGACAAAAAGTGCATCCTCCCTGTAAACAGAGCCCGGGAAGTCAGAAACAAAGTTATCACTTGCCGCTACGGCAGACTTTAACATATCATAGTTAAACTCTCCTAATTTGTTATATTGTTTTAAGATTTCATAAGCTTTTTTCTCTTTTTTGGTCGTAAGTTCCTTTGCCATTGCATTAGCTTCGTCAAAATACTCGGACTCTGAATAGGCATTTATAAAATTCTGGAGCTTCAGAAGCGCTTTGTCCGTATCGGTTTGGTCTAAAGAGTATGTTGGAGAAAGTTCGTAGTAGCTCTTGGCTCCCAAAAAATTAGCTTCTGCCAACTTATCACTCTTTGGATAAGATTTAACGAACCGTTCAAACTGATATCCCGCCATGTTAAAATCCCCAAGTTCAAAATACGTGTTGGCGAGAAAGAACATTACACGCTCTCCTTGCGGCTTACCTACATATTTAGGAGCAATTTGTTCATATATTCTATTGGCGCGTTTATAGTCCTTTTCCTCATAGAACTTCTCCGCCATATCATATTTGGCCTTTACATCTTCCTTCTTAAGTACCTTTTGATATTCACTACAAGACGCAAGGAGAACAACGAAAACCGTAAAAGAAATTAATCGCTTCATTTTAAAAAACATTTTGCAAAATTAGTGATAATCAACGGATTTAAAAAACATTTTAACTCCATAAAATTAACCCCATTTCCGGACAGTACGCCCACTTTTGGGTAAGATTTAACGTCTTTATTAGGCCGGGATTTTTGACAAAGAGGTGATAAAAGCTTCTATTTTTTGTTTCAAAACTCCGCTTGCCGCCACCAAAGGAAGCCTTACGTGTGATTCTGAAAGTCCCAATATTTCAAAAATTGCCTTAATCCCTGCCGGGTTTCCTTCCTCAAAAATAAGATGCATCCCTTTCTGTAGGGCATAATGAAATTTGCAGGCAGCTTTAGAATCACCCAATAGCCCAAGTTGTACCATTTGTGCAAATTCTGATGGTATGCCTTGGCCAAGAACCGAGATAACTCCATCCCCACCTGCTAAAATAGTGGGTAGCGCCGTAATATCATCTCCGGATAGCACTAGGAAACCCTTAGGCCTATCTTCGATTATTTGCATGATCTGAATCAAGTTTCCACAGGCTTCTTTTATGCCAACAATATTATCGAAATCGTTGGCCAAACGAATCGTGGTGCTTGGCAATATATTGCTACCTGTCCTACCGGGGACGTTGTAGACTATAATAGGTATTGGAGATACTTGCGAAATCGCCTTAAAATGTTGGTAAATTCCCTCTTGGGTAGGTCTATTGTAGTAAGGTGATACAGAAAGTATAGCATCAAAATCAGAAAGGTCCCGCGTTCTAAGCTCTTCAACTACTTGATTTGTATTGTTGCCACCAACCCCTAAAACCAAAGGTAATCTCCCTGCATTCGCTTCAATAATTGTTTCTATGACCTGCTCTTTTTCATCTTTTGATAAGGTAACGGGTTCTGCCGTAGTCCCCATGGCTACCAAATAGTCCACCCCGCCTTCAATGCAATGATTTACAATGGCTCGGAGCGAAGATAAATCCAAATCCCCGTCTTCCATAAAAGGTGTAATCAATGCGACACCTGTTCCTCTCAAGTTTTCCATAGTCTCTAAATCTCTTTAAATACCCCAAGGTATTTCTTCAGCTCTGTTTTAAATGTCTTGAAATCAGAGATAGAAGTATCCAAAATTAAATCATTGTACTCCGTACCCACTCCTTTAAAACCAACCTTTATACGCGCCCTGGTTTTGACCGACATTAAATTTAATAGTAAATTTTCTTCATCGTAATAATTTACCAGAACATCGTATTCCCTACTTAAAAATTCTAATGCGTAGCTGTTTTCCACATCTCCATTCCATCCCAAGTCCTTATCGGAAAATACAGGTGTGGAATAGGGCGAGTTTTTATCATAATAACTTTTATAACCAATTATTTTAATGGCATTGGGCGTAAGTTTAAACTCCTCTAGAAACTGATAAAACACATCGGCATCTTGAAATTTGTCTAAATCCACTATGCAACCAAGCTTTTTAATCCCCTTTCCTCTTGTGCTTTCTTCTGGGGGATTTGCTAATGTCCGCTTAATAAATTTACGACCGGATTTCTGTTTAAACTTGTCCTTAATTCCTTTTAAAAACATGTATTTTTACATTTTTACAAATGTAAATAATATCCCCTC
>JBARUM010000307.1:0-1637 GCA_049645725.1 Maribacter sp. | reverse complement strand
TTTTTGATTATTTTGATTAATTATTTTTAAGTGAAAAGATAACTTCTGCATCTACCCAAAAAATATCTACATTTTCAAAATCATCTGATCCTACATTTCTACTAAAGAAAAGGTATTTACCGTCTGGCGTTATACTTGCTGAAGCTTCCCAGGCGTTGGTGTTTATTTTATCTCCCAAATTAATTCCATCACCCCAAGTGCCATCTTTTTGTTTAAAACTGATATAAATATCAAATTCACCAAAACCATTTTCCCTTTCAGCATCAAATAATAAATACGACTCATCTGGTGCTATAAAAGGATGGCTTAAAAATGTACCCGTGTTTAGAGATTTGGGTAATGCCTTAGGCTCTTCATGTTTACCGTTTATTACACGTGAATAACGTATTGGGTAAGTTGAGTCATTTTCTTTGTAAGTGTCAAAATAATAGGTGCCATTAGCCGAAGATGAAAGCCTCATTATATACATAGAATCATTACTTACAGTAGGAGGTTCTAGTTTTTGTAATTCTGACCACACAGATTCCGTTCTTTTTAGATAACTATCACCCAAATGCATGGTTTTACCATCTGGAGCTATTACTGGTCTTCCTATCCATGGAGATGCCATTTCTGATTTTTCCCATTTCCAATTTGTTTCATTGTATTTGTATTCATAAAAAGCTGATTTTTTATTTTCTTCGCCTCTTCTGATAAAATAAAACGCCTTCATATCTTTGGAAAATGCACCATCATATTCATAAATTTCTGTAGACACAAGACCTGGAGCAAATGGTATGGGAGTTAATCCTGGTGGTTTTTGTCCCAGATATTGATTTTTTATAGAAGGAGTATTATTATCATTAGTTTGTTGTTTTTTTGCATCACAAGATTGCAAAGAAAGTATTCCAGCGATTAGTAGTGTTATGAAGGTCCTTTCCATTTTGATATTTCAATTATTACTGTTTTTGTTTTAGCCTTTTAATAACATTGGCGTCAACCCAATTGATATCAGCTTTATTAGATCCGTAGCTCCTCTGAAAAAAGAAATATTTTCCATTTGGCGTTAAGCTTGGACAGGTTTCGTCAAATTCAGAATTGTTTTTTTACTATAATTTATACCCTATTCGCAAGTGCATATTTAATTCTATTTCACTTTTGTTCTTTAAATAACCAGCGCGTTTAGCAAACGTGTAACTAAATCCTGCGCCAAGACCTGCTTCAAAATCAAAATGTTTCCCTATATTTCTTCTAATTCCCCAAGTGGGTATAATGGAAAAATCACTTACTATAGGGGCATTGTCAGTATTGAATAAGACAAACCAATCTGGATGATAACTAGATTTTAAGGAAATAACATTCCCACTATTTCCATCTGTTCTTTTTGAATTCTCTGAGCGTTTTTTGAGCTTATAATAGTATCTTGGCTCAACAACTACAACAGGTGTGAGCAGAAATGGAGAATCATAATCATCATAATAAGTAGTTTCCCAAATACCAAAATCAAAACCAACCTCTGTTCTTAGTGCTATGGTATTTGATAGTTTTGCTTCATTATACACCCAGATTCCTAAAACTCCAGTTTGTAATCCGAATATTGATTTTTCTACACTTGATGTGTTTTGAGATTTAGCGATGAATGTTAGCCCGAACAAAAT
>JBARUM010000306.1:0-10309 GCA_049645725.1 Maribacter sp. | reverse complement strand
GAAGCCAATATTCTTTCTGTTTTAGGTTCTGTAACTGAGCATTACTACGGGCATCGTATTTGTTAACGATGTTATCCATCATTTGTAAAAAACTCCGCTCGTTATCTAGCAGAATAGTCTTTTGGGTCTGGTAAGCGTTCGGTCTATTTTCTTCGGATAAAATTGTTGTTATTGCCCCGACCATTGCCTTATGATGTGGGTCTATCGCCTTAAAAAGCGTTAGTATTTCTTTATTTTTTTCCGGGGGTAGGTTCATTTGTGCATCTCCTGTTTGTAATCCTTTATGTGAAGCTTTCCAAACAAATAGGGTTTCTTCTATTTCAGAAATGATTTGCTGATGGGAAAGGGGAGATGTAGTTTCTTTTAGGAGAAGCACTTCCTTTACTAATTTTTGGCTAAATGCACGTTGCCTTCCTGCAACGTTGATGACCCGGGAATCGTTTAGCTGAGAGTTAAGATGGGTCTGTATCAATAGCTGTGCTATAATAACGGTGAGGGCAATACCAGCTAGCGCTAAAAGATACCACTTACGGATTCTTTGAAAGGTCGTTGTGTCCAGTGGTTTCTCATGTATGCTTTTTGGCATAATAGTATTTACTTCTAACTAAGATAATTGATCAAGAGCTGATTGCCTTCGACACCAAATTAAGGGCATCTTTAGATAAAGGAAGCGCCAAAGCCGCTTTATGTCCTTTCTCCGACATTTTACGCCATGTTTTTTGCAGAATATCAATGGTCTTTTCTTCAGGATGTTTTGCAGCGAAGGGCTCAAAATAGTGCTCAAGGAATACCAAACAGATAACGTCTTCTAAAGTTTGGGTTTCTTCGTTCTTTTTCAATTGTTTTTTTTCCAAAAGGAATTTAACTTTGGCTATAATTGCTTCGGAATACCCAACTTCGGATAGTATGAAAGCTGCTTTTTCTGCGTGAAATTTTTTTAAAGCTTGCCGCCATCGCAAATAGCCTTCTCTATTCATAGCATAGGAATCCCGAGCAATTTCCCAACGACAGATATGTTGGCATCGTGCGGTAAGTTGAAGGGCTTCGGAAGATTGGGGTTCAAAACTGTTAAGTTGTGCCGTCATTCGTTGGGCATACAACAATTCCTTAGGATAGCTTTTGCCCTTATATACTTCGGTATTGGGGTCTTTTTCATTTGCTGCGTCAAAAAGTTGAAACGCGTGTTGCAATTTATTGGAAGTTGCCATGCTAATTAAGTTTTGGTCAAAACTATTCAGAAAAGCCTACATACACAACGTCATTCTCAACTTTAACGGGATAAGTAGCTATGGACTCTAGGTCACCGTTTAAATGTTTTCCGGTCTCTAAGGAAAAATTATTTTTATGTAAAGGACAGGCTACCTTGGCTTCCATATTTTCATCGCCGATCATTCCCCTGGATAGTACCATTTCCATCTTATGCGGACAAAGATTTTGACAAGCATACCAAGCGCCTTCGCGCGTAAAATTAAAGATGGCGATTTGTTTGTCTTTGTATTCAATGCAAGCCCCGCCGTTTTTAGGAAATTTAGAAACGGGTGCAGCTTTGAACCATGTTTTTACATTGTCTAGAGTCACGGTTTCATAAGTTTTTAAGTCTGATAGTGTCATACTTATTCTTTTTACGGTTTTCGACTTTGGCTACACTCAGTCACCAAAGTATTCAGAAACAGGTGGCTGAGCGTAGCCGAAACTAAGCCCATTCCTTAGGCATTTTTTGCTCTCTCAACGATACAAATTCAATAGTATTATCCGTTTCTTCAGAGTTTACAAAATGGGTATAACGTTCCCGTATCTCTGGAGTTTCCACCGCCTCTTTCCATTCACATTTGTAACTATCCACTAAGGCTTGCATTTCGGTATCCAATTCAGCAACAATACCCAAGGAGTCGTTGATAATCACATTTTGAAGATAGGTGATGCCTCCTTCCAATTTTTCCAACCAAGGAGCTGTACGTTGCAAAGGCAGCGCCGTTTTAATGTAAAACATGATAAAGCGATCTACCAATTGAATGGCGGTTGCTTTGTCCACTTTCTCAGCAAGCAGTAGCGCGTGTTTTGGATTTGCTCCTCCATTACCTCCAACATAAACGTTCCATCCACCTTCTACGGCGATAAAACCGAAATCTTTTCCTCTTGCCTCGGCACATTCACGAATGCAACCGGAAACACCTCCTTTAAATTTATGGGGAGAACGAATACCTTTGTATCGATTTTCAATTTCAACGGCAAAGCTTACACTCTCGTCCATTCCATATCGGCACCAGGTAGACCCTACGCAGCTTTTTACGGTTCTTAGTGATTTTCCATAGGCCTGACCAGTTTCAAAACCTTCCTTGATTAGTTCTTCCCAAATCAGTGGTAACTCATGTAGTTTTGCGCCGAACATATCAATGCGTTGTCCTCCAGTAATTTTGGTATATAAATCGTATTTCTGTGCAATCCTTCCCATGGCCATGAGTTGTTTAGGTGTTATTTCTCCACCAGCAACCCTAGGGACCACGGAGTAGGTGCCGTTTCGTTGAATATTGGCCAAAAAGCGATCATTGGTATCCTGAATGGTATTTTGTTTATTAGCGGTTTCATTATAAATACTGGCGAAAATGGCTGCAACGGCGGGTTTACATACTTCGCAGCCGTGTCCAGTGCCCACGGTATCGAGCAACTCGTCAAAATCTTGTATCGATTTTAATTTCACAATATCAAAGAGCTCTTGTCGCGAGTAGTCAAAGTGTTCGCAGATACGTTCTTTCACCGTTTTACCTAAGGTCTTTAAACTTTCCTTTACCAAATCGGAAACCATAGGTTTGCATCCACCACAACCGGTGGTCGCTTTAGTCGCTTTTGCAACGGCTTTTACAGATTCATTTCCATCTTCCAAGACAGAACAGCAAACGTCACCTTTGGTGACTGCTTCGCAGGAACATATCACTGCGGTATCCGGTAGGTCCATTGCACTTCCAAAAGGAGAGCCACCTTCACCGCGGGCGCCTACTATTAATTCCTCGGCATTATCGGGCAAAGGTATATTGTTCAGGTACATTTGATGTAAAATGCTGTAATCCTCGGCATCGCCCACCATAATACCTCCGAGTAACGTTTTTCCATCGTGGCTTACGTTAATGCGCTTGTATATGCCCTTGGTCTTATTTTCATAGATAATAGAAAGTCCTTTTTCTGCAGGCATATAGGGTATTCCAAAACTGGCGACATCAACACCTATGAGCTTTAGTTTCGTACTCATGTCTATGGCAGGCTGCATCACTACATCCCCCTTTTTTAGAATTTGGCTGACGGCTACCTCCGCCATCTCATAGCCCGGAGCTACTAAGCCATATATCATTTGATTATACAATGCTACCTCACCAATGGCATAAATATCCGGGTCGGAGGTTTGCATTTTGTTATTCACGACAATACCGCCACGAACACCCATTTCTAGGTTGCAGGTTTTGGCAAGCTCATCCCGAGGTCTTATCCCTGCGGAAACAACGAGCATATCTACTTCTAAAGTATCGTCCTCTCCAAAGTCCATTCCGGTAATACTCCCATTTCCCAAAATCTTATTGGTGGCCTTACCGGCGTGAATGTTAATGCCCATGGACTCTAAGGTAAGTTGGAGTACATTACTACTGCGGGCATCGAGTTGCCGCGGCATCAGTTTTGGCGCATATTCGACCACATGTGGTTCAAGCCCCATGTCCATAACCGCTTTGCCAGCTTCCAGACCTAATAGGCCTCCGCCTAATATAGCAGCTTTACCATCCGGTCGTTTCTTTTTTATTTTTTCGGCATAGGTCAACATGGCCTCCAGGTCTTCTATAGTGCGATAGACAAAAACCCCTTCCTTTTCAACACCCTGTATGGGAGGAACAAAGGGTACGGAACCTGTAGCCAAGACCAAATAGTCGTACCCATATTCCTTATCACTGCCCGTAGTAATTGTTTTGGTCTTTCTATGAATGTCGGTTACCCGCTCATTAACGATGAGTTCAATGTCGTTTTCCGCATACCAGTTCAGTGGCGCTAATTCTAAGGCCTTTGCATCTTGATTTTCAAAAAAGGCACTTAAGTGAACCCTATCGTAGGCTGCACGCGGTTCTTCTCCAAAAACTAGGAGTTTAAACTGTTTGCTTTCTTCACGGGAAACGAATTTCTCACAAAACTTGTATCCCACCATTCCATTACCAACAACTAGTATAGTTTTCATTTGCTTCGATTTAAAACTAAAGTACAATATTACGTATTAATACGTATTTTTTATATGTTTATTTGAAAATAAATACGTACTCTTGTTGTCAAATTGATAATATAACCGCAATAATACCATAGGATTATGACCAATATACGCCCAAAAGTAAGCTTGGTAGGAGCCGGCCCTGGAAGCGAAGACCTTATAACAGTAAGGGGTTTGCGAGTTTTAAAAGCAGCGGATGTTATTTTGTACGATGCATTGGTCAGTAAAGAACTGTTAGCGCAGGCAGCTAGTTCCGTTCCGAAGATATACGTAGGTAAACGATGTAGTCAGCATTCCTTTACGCAAGATGATATCAATATTTTACTTGTTGAAAATGCATATAAATATGGGCACGCCGTTCGGTTAAAGGGAGGTGATCCTTTTGTGTTTGGAAGGGCGCATGAAGAAATAGAATATGTAGAATCTTTTGGAATTCCCGTACGTGTGGTACCTGGAATTTCAAGTGCCTTGGCGGTACCTTCCGGCCAAGGAATCCCTATGACAAGACGTGGTGTTAGTAGTAGCTTTTGGGTCATGACCGCTACGAAACGAGATGGTTCTTTTTCCGAAGATTTAAAATTCGCATCACGATCTTCCACCACTATGGTTATTTTAATGGGAGTGCGTAAACTAAATGCTATTGTTCAGGAAGTTAATAAATACAGGGGTTCTTCCACGCCTATTGCGGTTATTCAAAATGGCACTATGGTCAATGAGCAATGTACTATTTCTACTTTAGAAGGTATACGGGAGTTAAGCAACACAATCGATATTACCAAACCCGGTATCATCGTCATTGGAAATGTTGTTGCCGAGCATCCTTCCTTTTTCGCAGAAGAGGTACAGCGTGTACTTCATTCTGGATTATAGTCATACCTTAATATATATACGATACTTGTTCTTCGTATATCCGATAGCTGTATTTCACAAAAAAATCTGAATTCCTCAGTTTCCTTCTACTTTTTTTTATAATTCTCAATTTTTCAAGAGTAGTTTACCGTATCCTCGTAAAAATACGTATGAAACTGTATTTTATAAACATAAAAATACGTATAAGTACGTATAAGTACGTATTTTTGAAATGTTGAAGAATTTGTATAACCAAAAATCTATTGAATATGAAAACCGTCTTTACAAAATTATCCTTGTTTCTAGCTGTAGTATTTCTGTTTGCTGCTTGCGGAGGAAAGGATGCTAAAAAAGCAAGTACTGAGTCCATAACGGAAGAAGTGACTTCGAAAACAAAACAATTGGATATTGAAAAACCGCAGCTCACCTTTGGCTTTATAAAATTAACGGATATGGCACCTTTGGCCATTGCCAAGGAAAAAGGATTTTTTGAGGATGAAGGACTCTTTGTGTCCGTGGAAGCACAATCCAATTGGAAAAATGTATTGGATCGTGTAATTGATGGTCAGCTAGATGGTTCTCATATGTTAGCCGGTCAGCCGATTGCTGCCGGAGCTGGTTTTGGTCGGCAAGCACAATTGGTAACACCTTTCTCAATGGACTTGAACGGAAACGGAATCACGGTATCCAATGATGTTTGGTCAAAAATGAAACCGAATGTTCCTGCGGATGCCGAGGGGAAACCTATTCATCCTATTAAGGCCGATGCTCTAAAACCTGTGATTACAGAATATAAGAATAGTGGAAAGCCATTTAAAATGGGGATGGTATTCCCGGTTTCTACACACAATTATGAAATACGTTATTGGTTGGCCGCTGCAGGAATACATCCAGGTATGTATACGGCGGATAATGTGCAAGGCCAGATTGACGCTGAGGTTCTTCTCTCCGTTACACCGCCGCCGCAAATGCCAGCAACCCTGGAATCTGGTACTATTTATGGCTACTGCGTAGGTGAGCCTTGGAACCAACAAGCCGTTTTTAAAGGAATTGGGGTTCCGGTAACGACCAATTATGATATCTGGAAAAACAACCCAGAAAAAGTGTTTGTAATGACCAAGAAGTTTGTAGACGATAATCCGAATACTGCCATTGCTGTTACCAAAGCATTAATTAGAGCAGGGAAATGGTTGGATGAGCCTACCAATAGAGCGGAAGCCGTAAAGATTCTTTCCATGTCACAATATGTAGGTGCACCGGAAGAAGTATTGGCCAATTCTATGACTGGTACGTTCGAATTTGAAAAAGGGGATAAGCGAGAAATGCCAGATTTCAACGTATTCTACAGGTACAATGCTACCTATCCCTTCTACTCCGATGGTATTTGGTTCTTAACGCAAATGCGCAGATGGGGACAAATTCCTGAAACAAAAACGGCTGATTGGTACGGGGAAACTATCAAAGATATTTACCGTCCGGATATTTGGAAAAAAGCAGCGGACCTATTGGTTGCGGAAGGTCAAATTCCTGCTGCGGACATTCCGGATACAGATGGGTATAAAGTACAAACAACCGATTTTATTGATGGTACTGCCTATGACGCCAAAGACCCTATAGGGTACATCAATAGTTTCGCCATCGGGAATAAGGATTAAGGAATACACAACATCGAAGTAAAGCAAAGCAATATGGAACAAGAAATCACATTAAAAAAAGAAGGACAGGGTCTAGCATTCTTAAAACCGCTAGTGACCAAGTTAACGCCTAAATTTCAGAAAGGGGATATCGTTGCATCCTTGAAAAAGACGGGAATCACAATGCTCTCCATTGCCTTATTCTTAGGATTATGGCATTTGGGTTCAAAAGCACTTTACAATAAAGAGGCCAATTATAAGATAGAAAAGGCCTTGGCCGAGCAAGGTCAGGCCGCGGCCGATGCGGAACGTGCTTGTATCGCATCCGGGGATAGTGGTTGCCAGCCCAATACACTACCTTCTCCCACACAGGTATGGGCTTCGCTACAGTCTTTGATTGCGGATCATAAAGTCATCACCGCAGACAAAGCGGCGTTTGTAGAAAAAATGTCCGTTATGAATGCAAAATTGGAAGCGCAAGGCAAGGATGCCATCGTTTATACAGGGAGAGCTTCTTTTGTGGATATTGTTTTAACAAGTATTAAAACCGTATTTGCTGGATTTTTATTGGCACTTTTAATTGCAGTTCCCATAGGGGTAATTATAGGCTTGAGTCCTTCATTACGCAGTGCGTTCAACTGGTTCATTCAAATTTTTAAACCCGTATCGCCAGTAGTTTGGTACCTCTTGGTTTTTATGATCGTAAAGACCTTGTACATTGGTGATAGTTCTGATAATGCTTTCGTGATTTCTTTTATAAGTGTTGGTCTGTGCGCTATGTGGGCTACGCTAGTGAATACCGCTATGGGTGTTTCTTCTGTAGACAAAGATTATATCAATGTAGCCAAAGTGTTGAAACTGGGTACGTTTCAAAAAGTCTTTAAGGTGATATTACCTTCTTCTTTACCATTAATTTTTACGGGATTACGAATTACACTCTCCGTGGCTTGGATGGTACTGATTGCTATCGAGCTTTTAGCACAAAGCCAAGGATTGGGCCTCTTCGTATGGGAAGAATTTCAAAATGGGGCGAACGATTCCAATGCTAAAATTATCGTAGCTATGTTTATCATAGGAATTATTGGATTTCTATTGGATAGATTGATGCTCACCGTTCAGAACATGGTGTCTTTTAATAAAAACGAAGGAGTTTAATCCTAGCAAAAACAAAAACGAGATGGCATATTTAGAACTGAATAATATTTATAAAATCTACGGAGAAAGGGAGTCTGCTACGGACGTACTTTCAAACATCAATCTAACTATCGAGGAAGGAGAGTTTGTTGCTATCGTAGGCTTCACGGGAAGTGGAAAAACTACTTTAGTGAATCTTATTAACGGACTCTTAAAACCTACCAGTGGGGAAGTGCTTTTTAAAGGAGAACCGGTAGTAGATACCAGTCATGAGAGAGGGGTCATTTTTCAAAACTACTCGTTACTGCCTTGGCTGACCGTAGGTCAGAACGTCTATATGGCGGTAAAGGAGGCCTTTCCAAACGAGAATAAAGCGGCCTTGAAAAAACGGGTAAGTGATTATGTGGACATGGTGAGTTTAAGTCCGGCCATTAATAAAAGACCGAAAGAATTATCTGGTGGAATGCGCCAGCGTGTAGCAGTAGCAAGAGCTTTGGCTATGAATCCCGAGATGATTATTATGGACGAGCCCTTGGGTGCTTTGGATGCCTTGACCCGAGGTAACCTGCAGGATGAGATTTTAAATATTTGGAGTCAGGACAAGCGTACGGCTTTATTGATTACGAACGATGTAGACGAGGCAATTTATATGGCAGATAGAGTTATTCCCTTAAAACCGGGCCCTAATGCCACCCTGGGACCAGAATTCAAGATTGATATTGAAAGACCCAGAGATAAGACGGCCTTGAACGATAACCCCAGTTACAAGAAAACCAGAAACGCCATTATAGAATACCTAATGGATATCGGAGCGGAAAGAAAGTCTGTCTCCAATGAGGAATACTTGTTGCCAGAGATAGCACCAAAGAGTTTTGTAGCCTAATTAAAAAAGAAACGAATGAGCACAACAACCATAACAAACTTAACAGCGGAAAACGGAATTGTCTACCCTTCCAAAGTAATGTTGGATTTATCCAAATTGAAAAAAGTCTATCCCACACCAAAAGGAGATTACGTGGTGTTGGAAGATTTGAACCTTCAGATTATGAAGGAAGAATTTGTAACCATTATTGGGCACTCGGGCTGTGGCAAGACCACTATGCTTTCTATGATTGCGGGTTTAAATCCTATTTCTGGAGGTAATATAGCAGTCTTGGGAAATCCGGTAAAAGGTCCTGGACCGGATCGGGGAGTAATTTTCCAATCGCCTAGTTTGATGCCTTGGATGACGGCTTTGGAAAATGTGCTTTTGGGCGTAAACCAAGTCTTTCCACATGCCACTAAAGCACAACGAAAAGATATTGCTAAATACTATTTACATAAAGTAGGTTTGGATGGTGCCTTTGACAAAAAAGCTATCGAATTATCGCAGGGGATGCAACAACGGGTAGGAATTGCTCGAGCCTTTGCGATTAAACCCAAGGTGCTTTTGCTAGATGAACCTTTTGGAATGTTAGATTCTTTAACGCGGGGAGAACTTCAGGACATTCTAATCGAAATCTGGAACAAAGAAAAAATTACAGCGGTAATGATTACCCACGATGTGGACGAAGCCATTTTCTTGGCAGATCGTGTTGTGATGATGACCAGTGGGCCAAGGGCAAAAATCGGTGATATCCTGGACATCGAATTTGAACGCCCAAGAACCCGAAAATCAGTATTGGAGCATGACGATTATTACACCTACAGAAAACATCTGATTGATTTCCTAGAACACTAAAAACCAAATTTAAATACACAAATCCTTTTAAAACCTAGATGATGAAAAAACAACAACTCGTAGTTGTCCTAGCTTTGCTATGCACTACACTCACCTTCGCTCAATTTACATTAGACGGACAGTTTCGTCCCAGAACAGAATACCGAAACGGGTTTCAAACCTTGATTTCAGATGCCGCGGATGCCGGTTTTGCAATCAACACACGGTCGCGGTTAAACGCCGGTTTTACGGCTGATGCCTTTAAAGTCTATATTAGTCTTCAAGATGTATCCGTATGGGGAGAAAATCCACAGATTATCCCGGTAGACGACAATAACTCTTTTGCGCTATTTGAAGCATGGGCTTCCCTGAAGTTAAGCGAAAAGTGGTCTACAAAATTAGGTAGGCAGGTAATCTCTTATGACGACCAACGCTTCTTTGGTGCTTTGGATTGGGCGCAACAAGGCCGTAACCATGACTTGGCACTCTTGCAATACAAGGGCGGTAAATTTATAATGGATGTAGGTCTGGCCTTCAATCAGGATTTGGACGGTAACGGCGGTCCTCTTTTTGGATTTCAAAATGAAGGAACCGCATATCCTGCGAACAATCCATTCCAGTACAAAACAATGCAATACGTATATGCCAAACAGCAATGGGTTGGGTTTTCCGCTAGTTTTTTAGCGGTAAACTATGCCCACCAGAATTTTGATGAAAATGACAATGCAGATGGTGTCAATAGTCTTATTACACTAG
>JBARUM010000305.1:0-5138 GCA_049645725.1 Maribacter sp. | reverse complement strand
AATCAAAACTTATATATTCATTTTCTTCAAAGTCGTGTTTTAGATTGATGTTAGAACCAAAATGACGCAATTGATTTCTTTCGGTAGTCAGAAGTTCTATAAAGGTCCGTGGTATATTGTTTTCATTTTCCCGGCTTTGATTGTCAGCGTCCATTGTCCATTTATTATCAGTCACCCAAGCAAGCAGACCTAGAACTGTTTTTTCGGAAGCCTGGTAGTCCGCTCCCATACGTAGGTTGTGATTACGTTGAATAGGCTCTCTATCTGTATTTGTAAAAATCTCTACTTCATCGCTGTTAGCATTAATAAAATTCCGATTAAAAGAGAAAAACTGACCTTGAATATCTCTTAAGAATGAATAATTCCCGAAAAAGTTCATTTTATTTTTTCTATAGTTAAAATTGATGTTGTTATTCGTAATTGTGCCATTCCCTACTCCAAAAGACAACGAGTAAGACCCGTTTAGGCCAAGATCTGCTTGTTCTTTAAGTACAATATTTATAAACCCGGCGTTTCCTTCCGCATCAAAATTGGCCGGGGGAGTGGTTATCAATTCAATACTCTCTATATTATCGGCACTCATGCCTTCTAGCATTTGCACAACACTGGCAGCTGGCATATAACTTAACTTATCGTTTATCATGATTACAACTCCGCTTTTACCAACTAATGACACGGAGCTATTTTGTCTATCTACTTGAACGCCTGGCGATCGCTCAAGAATTTGAAGTGCCGTTGATCCCGTAGATAGAATACTACTAGCAACATTTATGACCATTCGATCAATTTTTTGCTCGTATAGGTTTTTTTTAGATGTAACGACAACTTCATCTAGTTCCAGACCTTCAGAAAGTAGGATAGGAGGTAGTGTTTTTAAAGTTCCGTCAAAATCAAACTGCTTAGTGGATGAGGACTCATATCCAACCATACTGGCGGTAAATACATAAGTGCCTACAGAGATGTTTTGGAATAGAAATTGCCCATTCTCTTCTGTAATTGTTCCTTTCACAAAAGACGAATCACTGGCTTTTAACAATAGAACGTTAGCAAAAACAAGTGCGGTGCCAGTTTCGTCTTGGACAAAGCCCTGAATTTCTCCCTGTGCATATGAGTATTGGACAATGAAAATAGCTACAAGAGCAAATATTAGCTTTTTTAACCAATAAAAATACTTTTTGGACGAGTCCATTTGTTACTAATTGAGATTACTAAATAGTATTTAGTGATAAATACGTTTGTAAAAATCAATTATAGAGGAGGGAATACCACTGATTATAATCTTGTAAGGGAGTTCACTGACTTTCAATAATTTATACATTATGGTCAGTGCTTTACAAGAAGACACAATGTATAAATAATTTTGAGATTTTAGACTAAAGAAGAGAGATTATTAATTGATTTGGCAACGGGCAATGTAATTACATTCCATCCTTAAAAATCAACAACTGGGTATTTTCTTTTTCAAGTTTCAAGGGAATCGCTTGAAATTTGAATCATAATTAACCTTAAAGCTTTAACATATGGGAAAACTAACAACTTTGATTTTACTTTTTTGTCTCACAAATGTTTTTGCACAAGACGCCAGTTTAGGTGCAATAGAACTGGAAATGGATACTATAGAAAATGACGAAGGTCAAATGCTCATAGGGCTTTATGATGCGGAGGAAAATTGGTTAAATAAAATACGAATTGGTAAAGTAGGAGTAATCAAAAAAGGTAAATCTAGGGTAATATTTGAAAATATTCCTGAAGGAACCTATGCTATCTCTGTTTTTCATGATCAAGATAATAACGGCAAGTTAAAAACATTTTTAGGCATCCCGACTGAAGGTACCGGTTCTTCCAATAATGCACCAGCGCGGTTTGGACCACCAAAATGGGAGGATGCAAAGTTTCAAGTTCAAGGAAATTCTATTGAACAAAAAATAAATCGATAAACTCAATTAATCATGAAAAAAGTAATCATAGTATTAGCCATTATTATTAGTATAACAGGCTTGGCTCAAGACCAATATACTGCAGGAATGCAAAAGGCATTTACCTTATGGGGAGAAGGGAAGGCTATGGAAGCTTCTAATTTATTTGAACGCATTGGTGCCGCGGAACCGGATAATTGGTTACCGTATTATTATGTTGCACAGATTAATACGATTATTTCTTTTGGGGAAAAAGATGAGAAGAAACTGAACCAACAATTGGGTAAAGCACAGGAGTTTGTTGATATCGCTAAAGCTATTTCGCCTAACAATCCAGAAATTTTGGTTCAGCAGGCAATGACCCATACCGCTTGGATTGCCTTTGACGGAGCAACCTACGGAATGACCTTATCAGGAAAGGTGGCAGCGCTTTATGCCCAAGCCTTAGAATTGGCTCCTGATAATCCAAGAGTTGTTTTTTCAAAAGCTGAATGGGATATGGGTTCTGCACGCTATTTCGATCAAGACGTAACTCCTTACTGCAGGGATGTAGAACGTTCGTTAGAACTTTTTGCTAACTTTAAAGCGGAAAGTGCATTTCACCCCAATTGGGGATTGCATAGGGCGGAAATTGCTCTATCTCAATGTGAAGAATAGCAATTAACGCGTTGAAGAGGAACTAGTTCCAAAAACTCGATTTGGTACCTTCTTGAACGTAAATCATTGAAAATAACCAATTATGGAGATGGCGGAAAA
Source organism: Maribacter sp. (assembly GCA_049645725.1). Classification (GTDB taxonomy): domain Bacteria; phylum Bacteroidota; class Bacteroidia; order Flavobacteriales; family Flavobacteriaceae; genus Maribacter. The sequence goes on along the minus strand of JBARUM010000305.1, from coordinate 2,466 downwards.
CAATAAGAACAAAATAGTTTTCGGAAAAGTCATAAAGGTGAGTTTTTATATAACCTTAGGCATATCTATTTTAAACATTATAATGGCTTTAAACCATGGTGTTGTTTGGATGGATGAATTTGAAGGTGTGGGAATTACCTTTGTTTATGCCTTTATCATTACCGCTACCAACGTTTACTATAATGAGTATCTGACTAGAAAATATAGTTGGGAACAGGAGACCCAAAAGAGGTTATGGTATGGTGCCTTAGGATCTATTCTGCTCACAATAATAGCTTATGGCGTCGCTAGAATGCTACATGAGGTACTATTGTATGGCAAGGGTTTCATCCAATTTATCCAGAATGAGAACATTTCGAATTATATATTTGTTCTTTTCATCGCTGTTTTGGTTTCGGCGATTATACACGCATTTTATTTCTACAAAGCACTTCAGGATACCAAGGTCAAGGAACAGAAAATTATTGCGGGAAGTGCTTCCGCTAAGTTTGACGCGCTTAAGAATCAGTTAGACCCTCATTTTCTTTTTAATAGCTTAAACGTGTTAACAAGTCTTATTGACGAGGACCCGGATCAGGCCCAAAAATTCACCACTTCTTTATCCAAAGTCTATCGTTACGTGCTGGAACAAAAGAACAAAGATTTAGTCTCTGTTGATGAAGAATTACAGTTCGCAAGGACTTACGTAAAACTATTGAAAATGCGATTTGAGGATAGTATTGTTCTGGATATACCAGAGAAGGCGATGGATCCTGAAGCTAAAATAGTACCACTTTCTTTACAATTGTTATTGGAAAATGCCGTAAAGCATAATGTAGTCACCTCCTCTAAACCTTTACATATTCGCATTTATGAAGAAGGAGGTCTATTAAAGGTCGCCAATAACCTGCAAGAGAAACAAGTAGTTAAAAAGAGCAGCGGCGTAGGTCTCCAAAACATAAAGCAACGTTATGATTTATTAAGTAATAGAAATATGGGGATATTTAATGACGGCAAAAATTTTATGGTACAGTTACCTATGCTTACCCAACAAGTGTCCGTTGTAGAAACGCAAGAAGAGTTTATCGATGATAAACGGTATCAAAAAGCAAAGGAGAGGGTTGAAGCTGTCAAAGGATTCTACGGTAATCTAATCGCTTATTGCATTGTTATCCCTTGTCTTGCCGTATTAAACTACAAAACAACAAGTTTTCCATGGATTATTTTTCCGTTATTGGGGTGGGGTTTTGGCCTTCTTACACATGGTATGGAAGCTTTTGGATACAATCCACTCTGGGGTAAACGATGGGAAGAAAAAAAGCTACGGGAGTTAATGGATAAGGAGGATTTTTAAACTTTTATTAGTAGCAGGAGACGGCTGGTAATTTAGAGTTTATGTTCCCTTTTTGTTATGCAGTAATCCAGGGATTTTTAAATAACCTATTTATCTAACTCATCAATCCGTCCTATAAAAACAACAGTTCAGTATTTCCTTTTTTCAAAAGCCTAGCTCTTTACTGATATTTGAAGTGTAATTAAAAACAAACACGGAGTTTTAATCCAACTAAAATAAATATCATGGAAAATTCTAATGAGTACAAGTATAGAAGAGCTAAAAAAAGGGTAGAAGCGATAAAATCTTTTTACAATCACCTTTTGGCATACTGTATCGTAATTCCATTTTTAGCATGGGTGAACTATAATATTACAAGTTTTCCTTGGGTATTATTTCCGGCAATAGGCTGGGGAATAGGTTTAGTTGGTCATTGGGCAAATGCTTACGGATATAACCCAATTTTAGGAAAGGATTGGGAAGAACGCAAGATTAAGGATTTAATGAGCGGCAACGAATTTTAGTAAATCCTTTATATTTAATGTATGATTTATTTTTTTAAAAGTGTGGTAATTATGGAAAATAGAAATAGAGAGGATAAATATTTTAGGGCAAGGGAGCGTGTGGATCGGATGAAAAAATTCTATTCCAGTTTAATGTCTTATACCATATTCATTATTTTATTGGGAGCTCTAAATTATTGGATAGATGAATGGAGGTATCCCTGGTTCTTATGGGCAGCCTTTGGTTGGGGAATTGGTCTAGTGTTTCAAGCTGTAAAGGCCTTCGGATTCAATCCTTTCTTTGGGAAAGATTGGGAAAATAAAAAGATTAAGGAGCTTATGGAAAATGATGAGGATTTAAAAAAATGGAAATAATGGAAACCGAGAGGACAAAATTAAATCGTGCTAAGAAGCGCTTAGAGGAATTAAAAGGCTTTTATTGGCACTTGGCCGCATATGTAGGCGTTAATTCTCTTATAACGATTTCAGCCATAATAGGAAGAATGGGGAATGGAGCTTCATTCTGGGACGTACTCGATTTTGGCACGTTTGCCGTCTGGTTTTTTTGGGGAATCGGTCTGTTTTTTCATGGGATGAAAGTGTTCTCTTATAACCCGATTTTTTCTAAATCTTGGGAAGAGAAACAAATCC
>JBARUM010000304.1:0-4931 GCA_049645725.1 Maribacter sp. | reverse complement strand
CATCAACCATCAACCATCAACCATCAACCATCAACCATCAACCATCAACCATCAACCATCAACCATCAACCATCAACCATCAACCATCAACCATCAACCATCAACCATCAAATCCCATCAATCCGCTCCCTTAGGCTCTTTAATGCCAAATGCATTCTTTTTTCAATAGCTTTGACACTTACCCCTTCCATTTCGGCAATTTCTACATATTTCTTTCCGTCAATTCTATTCAATAAAAAAGTGGTACGCTGATTTTCCGGCAAATCGTTCAAGGCACTGTCTAATTTTTCTTTAAATTGACTTTCCTCCATTAGGAACTCCGGAGACTCGTTTGTTGTTTTTAGTGTTTTGTCCGCATACTTCAATCGAACTTTTTCGGCCTTTAGAACATTCAAGTATAAATTGTTCGCAACGGTGTATAAAAAGGACTTTGCCTTTTCTGGAGTAACCTTCGCACAGTTTTCCCAAAGTTTTACAAATGCCTCCTGTACAGCATCGTTGGCCTTTTCTTCGTTTCCGAACTTATAGAAGATATAGTTGAAAATAGTTTTTGAGTGGGCTGTGAATATACTACTGTATACCTGTTCTTCACAAACGTTTTGGTTATTGGTCGTCATCAATGATGATGTTTTTTTCAAAGATATTTTAAAAAAATTAAAAAACGGGGTAGGGTTTTTTAGTAGTGGGTTGTTTTAAGACCATACGAACAAATAATACCAAATCGTTATGAAAAATTTTTTGAGTTTCGCAGCCTATGTCACCCTACTAGTGACGGCATTGAGTTTTAATTCGTGTCAAGACGAATTTGAAGAAATTAACACCGGGGATGAGCCACAAGCAATAATGGCGAATTCTACTACAGCTGTATTGGTTAAAAATACTGCTACTAGGGATGGTTCTTTTGATAATATCGTAGATGGTGCAAGTTGTATCGATATTAAATTTCCATATACGGTAGAAGTAAATGGACTAGAAGTTACCATCAATTCTAGACAAGATTTAAAATTAATTGAAATCATTTTCGATGAAATTGATGATGACGTTGACCTTTTGGAAATATTTTTTCCAATTACCATTACCTCCGGTGATTTTACGGAAATTACAATTAATGGAATAGACGATTTAAGGGAATTGGCCGAACAATGTAAAGAAGGCGGGGAAGATGATGATATTGAATGTGTAGATTTTGTTTACCCTATGACCTTGTTCACTTTTGATATCAACCTGGAACAAACAGGAAATGTTGTTGTAGAGAGCGATAAAGATCTTCGAATATTCTTTGGAGGATTGGATAATAATGATTTGGTAAGTTTTGACTTCCCTATTACATTAGAACTGTATGATGGTTCAAAAGTAGAAGTTAACGGTAATGAAGAACTGGCAAGGGTTATAGAGAACTCAAAAGACGCTTGTGACGAGGATGACGATGATGATTATAACGATGATGATTTTGATGATGAGCGGCTTGATTTGTTTTTAACGCAGTGTACGTGGTTGGTAAAAGAGATAAGACGTAACGATGTTGAGCAAACTCCGCAGTATGTAGATTATGCCTTTAATTTCATGGAAGATGGTACGGTGAACGTAAAAGATAGAGCAGGTTTGAACATTGATGGTACTTGGTCCTCTAGCGTAGGCGATGACGGAGCAGTTTTGACTATGGATTTTGAAACACTCGTCGATTTTACATTGGAATGGAAGGTTTATGAAATCAATGAGCATAAGATCAAGTTATTTAATGGTGAGAGTAACAGGATTATAATGAGGCAGATTTGTCCAGATGATACTACTTTAAACCCTAATACCTTGAGAGAAATATTGAAAGAGTGTGAATGGGTAATTAAAAAGGTGAAGAACCAAGGAGAAGAAATAGATAGACTGTTAGGTTATGAGTTTAAGTTTATGGCAGAAGGTGTTGTTACCTTAAGCAACGGGACAAACACATCTGAAGGTTCTTGGGAAATCATGCCTAATGCACAAGGTAGACTGGTAATGGCAATTACCATGGGAGATGAGCCAGGAGTTAATTTTGAGTGGCCATTATACGACCTTAGAAATGATAGATTAAAGTTTGAAGTTGAGGAAATTGATTATGAGCTTGTATTACAACGTGTATGTGATGATAATGCAAATGACGGTGATGTTCCTGAGGTACGAAACATAATGATGGGCGGTGAATGGGTAGTTGCTTCTTATATTGAAGCAGATATGGATAGCGCGGTCAATTATAACGGTTATAGTGTTCAGTTTATGGCAAATAACCAAATCTCTGTCCTAGAAGGGGGTGAGGCATTTGGAGAAGGGCTTTGGAGAGTATTGAGGAATAGTGAGGAGGAACTTAAAGTGTACCTCAACTTTGGAGATAATATGCCCTTTGACGAATTAACGGATGATTGGAAACTGGTAACTGTAACGAATGCAAGAATTGAGTTGAAGCACGTCAATGACGATGAAAGCATAACCACCTTGGTTTTCGAAAAACAATAATCGTAAATGAAAAAGAACATCCAAATACACGCCGCCAACAGTAATGAGTTGGGCCTCGTTGGCGGTGTTGATGGAGGTTTAACTGGGAAGTATTAAAAAATCGTAACCTTTTTTGCCCCACAACCCAGAAATAGAGCATCCATGTGACATGGATGCTCTTTTGTTTTGTAGATTTTAAGCCACTTGCTAAGGTACTTCCCGTTGATATTGCTAAATTTGCTTTCCCCATAAAATTGAAGACAGATGTTTGATAATTTAAGCGAGAAGCTAGATAAAGCACTGCATGTTCTAAAAGGACACGGGCAGATAACAGAAATCAATGTAGCAGAGACTACAAAGGAAGTGCGTAGGGCATTACTAGATGCCGATGTTAACTTTAAAATAGCCAAGGAATTTACAAATAGGGTAAAGGAGAAAGCACTGGGTCAAAACGTATTGACTACTTTGCAACCTGGTCAGTTGATGGTGAAAATCGTCAAAGATGAGTTAACTCAGCTAATGGGTGGTGATTCTGAAGGTATAAACCTATCAGGCAACCCTTCTATTATTTTAATGTCAGGTCTACAAGGATCTGGTAAAACTACTTTTTCGGGTAAACTTGCCAACTTTCTTAAGACCAAGAAATCCAAGAATCCTTTATTGGTCGCTTGTGATGTATATCGTCCCGCTGCTATTGATCAGTTACATGTCGTAGGCGAGCAAATAGGTGTTCCCGTCTATTCGGATCGTGAGAATAATGACCCGGTGGCCATTGCAAAAGCTGGCATAGCTAAAGCTAAGGCAGATGGTAATAATGTCGTTATTATAGATACAGCAGGACGTTTAGCTGTGGATGAAAAGATGATGGCGGAGATATCCAACATCCATAAGGCAATAGAGCCGCAAGAAACCTTGTTCGTAGTGGATTCTATGACCGGGCAAGATGCCGTAAATACGGCAAAGGCCTTTAATGATATACTTAATTTTGATGGGGTCATTTTGACCAAATTAGATGGTGACACCAGAGGTGGTGCCGCCATATCCATTAAATCGGTAGTGGATAAACCAATTAAGTTTATTGGTACTGGAGAGAAGATGGAGGCTATAGACGTTTTTTATCCGGACCGTATGGCGGACCGTATCTTAGGGATGGGGGACGTTATTTCGCTTGTAGAACGTGCCCAGGAGCAGTTTGACGAAGAAGAAGCTCGAAAAATTCAAAAGAAAATTGCAAAGAACAAATTTGGTTTTGATGACTTCCTTAGTCAGATACAGCAAATTAAGAAGATGGGGAATATGAAAGACCTCATGGGAATGATTCCGGGTGCAGGAAAGGCGCTGAAAGGTTTGGATATAGATGATGATGCATTTAAACATATTGAAGCTATAATTCATTCCATGACTCCTGACGAGCGATCCACTCCTTCCAAATTGAATGCAAGTCGAAAGAAGAGAATTGCAAAGGGAAGCGGTAGGGATGTTAAAGAAGTAAATCAACTGCTAAAACAGTTTGATCAAATGAGTAAGATGATGAAAATGATGCAAGGTGGTGGTGGCAAAAAAATGATGCAGATGATGCAGAATATGAGGTGATTTTAGCAAGTAGTAATATTTAAGTATTCAGATTATCATGGAAATTCTTGACGGGAAAAAAGTATCTAACGATATAAAAGCGGAGATTGCTGCCGAGGTAGCGAAAATGAAGGAGAGAGGGGAGAAAGTACCTCATTTAGCGGCTATAATCGTTGGTAATGATGGGGCAAGTTTAACTTACGTAGGCAGTAAAGTACGTTCCTGTGAACGAGTAGGATTTGAGTCCACTTTGGTAAAAATGCCTAGTACCACATCGGAACAAGAGTTACTCAAAAAAATTCATGAACTCAACGAAGATGACAATATAGATGGCTTTATAGTGCAGCTTCCCTTGCCGGAACAGATAGATACCCAAAAAGTAATAATGGCCGTACATCCAGATAAGGATGTTGATGGATTTCACCCTACCAATTTTGGTAAAATGGCATTGGATATGAGCACTTTTATTCCAGCTACTCCATTCGGTATATTGGAATTGTTAGAGCGCTATAACGTGGATACAAAGGGTAAGCATACCGTTGTTATCGGACGCAGCCATATTGTAGGAAGACCAATGAGTATTTTGATGGGCAGAAAAGGGTGGCCTGGAAACTCCACCGTAACCTTAACGCATAGCCACACAAAAAATATTACTCAGATTATTTCCCAAGCGGATATTGTTATCTCTGCGCTGGGTGTCCCTAATTTCCTAAAAGCAGAAATGGTTAAGGATGATGCCGTTGTAATAGATGTAGGTATCACTAGGGTTCCTGATGAAACTCGTGAAAGAGGCTACTATATAACGGGAGATGTTGACTTTGAAAATGTAAGTAAAAAAGCGTCCTTTATAACACCTGTTCCCGGTGGTGTTGGTCCTATGACCATAGCTATGC
>JBARUM010000303.1:0-8718 GCA_049645725.1 Maribacter sp. | reverse complement strand
GAAAGTAACGATAAAAATTATACAAAAAATTTAATTAGGAATAGAATCAAAAATGGCTTGATTTTATTTAGCCTCAGAAACTTTTTATCCAGAACTGGTATTGATATAGCTCCTTATTTTTGGGTTCTAGAAGGGAGTAAGGAATATGAGGTTCCTAAAATTAAAGGAAGTATAAGTGATTATGAGTTAGCCTACCTAAACATTCAGGATTTAGAAGCCATCGGCGAGTACAAAACCCGTCTCACAATGAGTGAACTCATTAAAGGTCTTGAAGATGGACAAAAGTGTATTGCGCTTAAAAACAACGAAAAAATAGCAGCATTTATGTTCATTCAATATGAAAATTTCATTTTTTCTGGAAGGAGTTTTCTATTAAACAATAAAGATGCTTATTTACTGAACATGTATACTTTTGATAACTATCGAGGGAAAAATCTGGCACCTTACTTACGTCATAAATCATACGAAATACTTAAGGAAAAAGGAAAAGAAAATATTTATAGTATTACAGATTATTTTAATAAGTCCTCTATAAGATTCAAGGAAAAATTAGAAGCAAGAAATACTGTTCTGTATTTAAGAATAACATTATTCAAAAAAGTTTTTTGGAATTTCAAACTCAAAAAATATAAATCATAAGTCTTAAACCCATCATTGTCTATACAAAATAGAATTGAGCCGCTTCCGAAGAAAAATTTAAAATAAAAATGCTAAGAAGTTAGTCAGCCTCACATTTTCAAAAAATCATACATTATTATCATTCAAAGAACAACCATAGATTTCTACTGCATAAATTTTTATTTAAAAATCAATCAACTATCCCTAAATAACACAAAACTATTGGATACCTAGGATTATCTATGTAGGCAGTTATTATTTCCATTTTTAGCATTAACCTAACCACCCTTCTCTATCCAATGAACGATATTGTATAGCTTCCGAAATATGATTTCCATTTAACTTTTCCTCGTTGGCGAGATCGGCAATAGTACGGGCAACTTTAATCATACAATTTGATTATAACTAGAATTCTTGTTAATATATTGAATTAAAACTTAAACACAAGACTTTTTAGGTATATAAGCGTGTTTGAGGTTAATCTATGAGGTTCTAATAAATCGTATTTAATTATTTACTGAAAAAATTAAGGGATAAATCTGTAACTTATTTTATCAACCGCCTAGCAATACTTCACATGATAAAATTCTTTAGAAAAATTAGACAACTCTTAGTAACTGAAAACAAGTTAGGTAAATATCTAATTTATGCCATTGGCGAAATTGTGTTGGTCATCATCGGAATTTTGATTGCATTAAGTATCAATAAAGAGCAAGCTAAAGTTCTCAGGGTCAGCAAGGGTAATTACCCTAGAGATTATGAAGGGGTTAAGGAAGATTTAGTTTTCGTAAACACTGTAACTAATTTGTTTTCAGCTTATTAGTATCCTTAAGACAGCCTTTATTCTATATTTTCGATAGTACCCTCTTGCTATTCGCAACGAGCAGTTTACCGTTTCAAGACTTTAGTATTTACTTTTAATTTATTACCTTAAAGCATTATATTTATAATCAAACTGTCATGGTGAACTCTTTACAAGTGTTTTATCGAAGATCAGTTCCCCTCAGAAATAGCATGATATTTCTAGTTTTTTTAGTTATATCTGCAACAGATACCGTTCTGATAGCCCAACAAGATACTAGTGAAATAAAGAAGAGCACAAGTCTTATGCTTCAGTTTTTCGGACCAGAAGTCTTGGGCATTCACGTTAATCACAATGCATCGCAGCGCATTTCTTTGAACGCAGGTTTAGGAGTGGATTTAGGTGTCCATATAGGCGCTAACGCCTATCTCACCGATAGAACGCTAAAACGATTTGCTTGGTATAGCGGTGTACAGCTATTCTTGATAAGAGAATTTCAATTCTCTACTGGCAATATTTTTGGTAGTATGGGGTCTTCCACTAGAAACAAAAGAGAAACACAAGTTGGCGTTTATATTCCTGTTGGGTTTGAATATATGGCAAAAAAAGGATTTACCATACAGCTTGATATCGGACCAAACTTCATTAAAGAAGATTGGGGTCAGACCAATACTGCCGACATTTTGGGTTCATTAAAAATTGGATATACCTTTCGACCGAAGCAATAGGGATTCGTGGGGCTGTTGCAGTATTTGATTTTACCCCAACCACCCTTCTCTATCCAATGAACGATATTGTATAGCTTCCGAAATATGATTCCCATTTAACTTTTCCTCGTTGGCGAGATCGGCAATAGTACGGGCAACTTTTAAAATCCTGTCATAAGCACGCGCGGATAAATTAAGCCTTTCCATAGCACTTTTGAGTAAATTCTTAGATTTATCGTCAAGTTTACAAAACTCCCTAATTTGTTTGGTATTCATTTGGGCATTGTAGTGTATATTTTCCAATCCGGAAAAACGTTTAGTCTGCAATTCACGGCCAGCTGTGACCCTTTTACGAATATCTACGCTACTCTCTCCTTTTCTGTCTTCCGAAAGTTTCTCAAAAGGAACCGGCGTAACTTCGATATGAATATCAATACGGTCCAATAGAGGACCTGATATTTTACTCAAATACCGCTGCATCTCTGCCGGGGAAGAGGTTACGGGAGCATCCGGATCATTGAAATAACCTCCAGGGCTTGGATTCATACTGGCTACCAACATAAAACTACTAGGGTAGGTTACAGTAAAGCGAGCACGAGAAATAGTTACCTCTCTATCCTCCAAAGGTTGGCGCATTACCTCAAGTACTCCCCTTTTAAATTCTGGTAGTTCATCCAAAAACAAAACTCCATTATGTGAAAGCGATATCTCCCCAGGCTGAGGATAAGCTCCGCCTCCAACGAGTGCTACATCGGATATGGTGTGATGCGGACTTCTAAACGGGCGTTGACTCATTAATCCCATATTTTTTATTTTACCAACTACGCTATGAATCTTGGTGGTTTCTAAAGCTTCATGAAGTGTCATTGGCGGCAAGATGGATGGTAGTCGTTTTGCAAGCATGGTTTTTCCAGCACCCGGAGGACCGATCAAAATAATATTATGTCCTCCGGCAGCAGCTATTTCCATACAACGCTTTATGCTTTCCTGTCCCTTTACATCAGAAAAATCAAATTCAGGAAAATCAAGGCTTTTATAAAATTCTGCACGCGTATCAATAATTGTCTCTTCTAAAGGTGTTCCCTGATCAAAAAACTCTAGCACTTGTTTTATGTTGTCAACACCAAATACTTTTAAATCATTAACTATAGCTGCCTCCTTTGCATTCTGGCTTGGCAGAATAAAACCTGTGAACCCTTCCTCTTTAGCTTTTATTGCTATTGGCAAAGCTCCTTTTATTGGCTGCAAGCCTCCATCTAAGGAAAGCTCGCCCATGATGATATACTTTTCGATATCCTCAGATTGTATTTGGCTAGAGGCCGCTAAAATCCCAAGGGCTAGGGTCAAATCATAGGCGGAGCCTTCCTTGCGCAAATCGGCCGGAGCCATATTTATAGTAATCTTTTTACCTGGAATTTTATAGCCATTATTTTGAAGTGCAGCTGCAATTCTATAGTTACTCTCTTTAATGGCGTTGTCTGGTAGACCAACAAGGTGATAACCTATTCCTTTATCAATATTTACCTCTACCGTTATGGTTGTAGCTTCTACCCCAAATACTGCGCTACCATAAACTTTTGTAAGCATACTTAATCCTTTGGGCTAAATGTAAGGATTTCTTTGCCCATTTTAATCTCCTCTTCGTTCATCATCATTTTTCGAAATTCCCCTTTGACATACATTTCAGCTTGATCTTTGTAATGACTGCTGAATGGATTGCCAGACTGCCCTGTCGGCAGTATACTAATACTGTTCTCTATATCAGAAAAATCAATTATTCTGCGTGTAGAGGGACCGATACTTGTTTTATATAATCCTGTTGAATCATAAGGGAAATACATATTGTTGATTACCTCACGCGTTCCATGAACAGGAAAGGGCCCAACATTGAAAAACGAACGTAGGGCCTTAACTTGACCAATAGGGTGAGGATGTTCTAGAGTATGTACTTTATCCCAGGTCCATGCTGATAAGTTGGAGCCGAATTGTTGTTCTAAGGATGCAATTGCATCTAAATATGATTTTTGGACTATCATATTTTTATCTTCCACTGTATCTGATGTGCCCACATTATCCCACCAAACTGATTTATTTTTCTCAGCCATTGGTGCAACGATCCGTTTACTAAAATGAGTGGATAATAATTGATTGAACCATTCTTCCCCTAACTCATCTTTAAAGGTATTTTCTAAAAAATAATATTCTAACCTTGTATACACCGTTGCGGCTACACTTTCTAAAAGATAATCTCCTTCCCATGTATTTAAAAGGTCTAAAATCTTTAGTTGTTTATCCGAAAGCGAAGAGATATCTACGAGTTTTAGCAAATTCTTTACGATATCTGGATTTACTGATGATTTAACGTCAACAATCATTTCGCTTGTAGATGTCATATCCCAATCGTTTTTGGGTTCAAGAAGTTCAACTATTCTTTTTGCTCTGTTCTCTGGCAGATAATAGCCCGGATATAGCATTCCGGCAATAGAATCTGGTTGATTGTTTGCGGAATATACATACCGCCAAGGCGGATTTATAGCTTGTGGGTTTTTTGAAAAATCCAAAAAATTCTTAGTTTCTTTCAATCCATCTCCTACTTCATAAATCATTTTAGTGTTTACGCTATCCGGAATTTCATACAATTGAGCAGAAGCAAACCATGCAACGTTACCATCTGCATCACCATACATAATATTGAGTCCGGGAGCATGAATAGCCGGTAATGCCGCCTTAATTTGGTCTAAATTATCTGCATGGCTCATCTCATACACCGCATCGATTACCTTGTTTTCCATCTGAGTATAAATCCATGACATTGCCACGGGTCTTTCGCCAGTAACTTGATCAGCTATGCCATTTAATATAGGCCCATGTACAGATTTTTTGAAGGAAAACGAAATATCGGAAGAATCCTTAACTTTTATGGTCTTAGATATGGTTTCATAACTTACCCACTCATTCTTATATCTATATTGATTTTGATTGGAAGGGTTATTCTCCTCATAATAAAAATCTACATCATCATTTTCAAACATGGTCATGCCATATGCCAGCCTTCTATTATGTCCCAATACTGGAAATGGAATACCTGCAATATGATATCCATATTTTGAATAAGTTGGTGTTTCCACATGCGCCTCGTACCATACGGAAGGCTGTGAAAAACCAATATGTGGATCATTAGCAAAAATGACTTTTCCATTCTTTGTTTTCTCTGGAGCAATAACCCAACTATTACTACCTTCAAAAAGTGGTAAATCTAGCTTTCCCAATACTTCAGAAACCTTTGCCGTTATGTTATTTTGGAGTATATAGGACAATGAAGGATTGTGATTTTTTATCCATTCTGTGTTAGTGTCGGGTTCAATTTCCAAATCGACCAAATACTCCGCACCAAGTTTATCTTTAATATTTGTAAGCAAAGGGTCGGTCTTGTGGGCCATAGCGAAACTAAAGGCCATATACCCCATGGTGTTGTATACATCTTTAAGAGAGAAATTAGATTTTTCAATACCTGTCAAATAAAACTCAATAGGGGTTGGCCCATCTGCTATAAATTGGTTGATGCCGTCTAAGTAGGCTTCTGCCAATTGAACGGCTTCTTTATTTTTATCGACCTTAGAAACGGTTTTAATCGATGCATCATCAATACCCAAGGATAAAAAAAACTTGTCCGTTCCAATTAAATCTTTTCCAAAAACTTCCGATAATCCACCGCTGCCAATTCTTCTTAGTAATTCCATTTGCCAGAGTCTATCCTGAGCATGAACATAGCCCAAGGTTCTAAAAGCATCTTTTTCATCATCTCCATAAATATGTGGAACGCCATAGGTGTCATAATAGACCTTTACCTGAGTATTTAAATTTGTAAGTTCCTTATCACCGTCATAATCCGGTTTTAAAGAATATATAAAAATAAATAAACCTAAAACTACCAGACCGATAAGGATCAGTAGCCACTTTCCAATTTTTCTTAAAGATTTCATATAGTTACAGGGGGGTTTGGTCTAAGGTAACGTTTATTTTTAAATTAAAACGCTCGTAGCCCTGCTTTTTATTAAAGGAGCGAGAGAAAAGGGTTATTGAATCTTAATTCAATTTTTCAAAATTTCTTAGTCCTTCGTTTAACCAATTACGGTAGGAATCGGCATCGGTATTCTGAATAGAGGTATTTAGAACTTCCAGATTAGGAGATAGAAGCACGTAAAATGGTTGCGAAACCGCATTGAAGTTAACATCTTGGAAAGTGCCCCATTTTTGGGCTATATTTTCAATTCTTTTTACACGACCCGAATCATACTTAAAATTAAACTGCTCTTCTTCTGATAGTTCTTTACGATCATCTACATATAAAGAAATTAATACGTAATCCTCTTTAAGAATGGGATATATATCAGGTTCGCTCCAAACGTTCTCCTCCATCTTTCTACAATTAACACAGGCCCATCCCGTGAAGTCTAAAAGAATAGGCTTATTCTTTTCTTGGGCATAGGCCAATCCTGTATCAAAATCCTTAAAACAGTCTATCCCTAGTGGGCAATCACTTTCCTGCTCAAAAATACTGTAAAACGCTGGCGGGGGAAATCCACTTAAAAGTTTTAGATTGGTCACTTTAATTACTCCTAACAGAAGGTAAATGGTAAATAAAGCACTTACTATACCAGTCACTTTTCTGCCTAAGGAAAGCTTCTGTTTGGGGCCATCATGCGGAAATCTAAAAATCCCAAATAAATAAAGTGTTAATAGTAAACCAAGTAGTATCCAGATTCCTAAGAATACCTCTCTCTTTAAAATTCCCCAGTGTCCGACTAAATCCGCATTAGAAAGGAACTTTAAGGCCAAGCCTATTTCCAAAAAACCTAAAACTACTTTTACGGTTGTCATCCAGCCCCCAGATTTAGGCAAGGAATTTAACCACGCCGGGAATAGGGCAAACAGCGCAAAAGGAAATGCCAATGCAACTCCAAAACCAGTCATTCCCGCAGTTAAATTAACAGCAACATCTCCTTCTGCCAAGGTAGTTCCACCCAACAGCCCACCTAAAATTGGGCCTGTACAAGAAAACGAAACAATGGCCAGTGTAACGGCCATAAAAAATATACCAATAACTCCTCCTATTTTTGAGGAAGCGGCGTCCATTTTATTAGCCCATGAACTTGGCAATGTAAGCTCATAATAGCCAAAAAATGAAAAAGCGAAGAATATAAAAATCAGGAAGAAAAAGATATTTAACCAAATGTTTGTAGCTATGGTGTTTAAAATTTGAGAATCTACCGAGTCGAACAAGTGAAACGGAAGACTCAAGAGAAAATAAATCAGGATAATAAAAAATCCATATAATAAGGCGTTTATAATGCCTTTGGACCTTTTTTGCGAATGTTTTGTGAAAAATGAAACCGTAAGGGGAATCATTGGAAAAACACATGGAGTAAGAAGCGCTATTAATCCACCAAGAAAGCCCAGGGCAAAAATTACCCACAAATTGGAATCTACACTTATATTCTCCTGTCCCTGCGTAAGGAGTTCCCTATTTTTTAGATTCAACCGCAATTTAGCACCGAGAGCTGCACTTTTATCGTCTATGGCAATTACTTCAGTATCAACAATACTGCCATCTAATGAAAAGACAAAATCAATATCGGCCGGGATACATACTTCCTTACAGACCTGATAAAAAAGATTAACATCAACTCTTTTAACATCCGGATTCAGAAGCCTTATTTTCTGGGTAAAAACTGCCTTGTTTTTAAAAAACGTCTCTTCGACCTCAAAAATATCACTATACTCCCTTACTGTTTTACTCTCCTCTGTTTCCCCTATAAGTTCGTAAATGGTTCCAGCGCCTTCATATTTAAATTCGCTTGGCAAAGAACCTCCTTCGGCGGTAAACTGTGAGTATACATGCCATCCTTCATAAATCTTACCAGTAATGATTAGTTCATATTCAGTATCAGAGAGTTGTTTTACCTCATTTTCCCAAACTACCGGATTCTCATCATCTTGAGAAAACAATGATAAATGTGATAGAAAAATTACAATACTTAAAATCAGTACTCTCATAAGATTACTTCAATTCTTAAAACTTCTTTAGTGTTTTCTTTAACTTTAAAACGATCATCCGCCCTGCTTCCAATAACCCATACAATTTCATTTCCTGAGCACAACAACCACTGCTTCTGTTTGGAAAGAACATCAATTTTTTCGTCCTTGAAAAATTTAGATAGTTTTTTCTTTCCATGAAAACCCAATGGGTAAAAGTAGTCGCCTTTATTCCATTTCCTTATCACCAATGGGTATTTTAACGCATTTTCAGCTACATAAATTATGTCATCGGTATTATTATCTCGCCTATCCACAATACAGAACTTCATTTTCAAAGGCAACTCTGTTGTCTGTTGCTCCTTTTGAATTGTAAAGACTTCATTTCGTGAAACATCTATTCTCCTTTCTGATAGTAATAAAAACTCTCTATCCTTAAGAAGTTTATGGGTGTCGGATATAATATATTTACCGCTCATTGCTGTTAATAAATCAGCAACGTTATCCCATTCCGTAAAGCCGAATTCATGAAAAATACCGTAAAGATACGTGGAC
>JBARUM010000302.1:0-1844 GCA_049645725.1 Maribacter sp. | reverse complement strand
GAATAAATTCTATAATGTTAACCTGTGGTTTCTATGATGAGGCCGGTGAGTTCGCATTTATAGTAGGCCTTCCTGGAAAAAGCGGTGTAGGTGGCGGCATTGTCGCACTTTTACCAAATAACTATTGTGTTGCCACATGGTCACCCGGACTTAACAAAAAAGGGAATTCAAAATTGGGAATGATGGCGTTAGAACGTTTAACTACAGAGACAGGATTATCTATTTTTTGATTGGAAAACAAGAAGATTTTAATCCTTGGAGGAAGTGGTTTTTTGGGATATGCCTTTTACAAAGAGCTATGCAACTATTTTAATACCTATGGAACATATTATAGTAAAAGACAATTGTTTGAATCCAATAAGCAATTTCTAAGGTACGATGTAGAGGAAGATGACATTTTTCAAATCTTAAAAGAAATTAAACCCCAAATTATCATCTCAGCTCTTAGGGGTAATTTCGCAGCGCAAATTGTTGCCCACGAACATATTACAGAATATCTAAATCAGAATGATTGTCGTCTGTATTTTATTTCTTCAGCGAATGTTTTTGACTCCTATAGTAAATATCCATCTTATGAACATGATAAAACGCTATCGGAAAGTATTTACGGCAGATTAAAGATTAAGATTGAGAACATGATGCTTCGTTTACCAAAAAGTAAAATGGGAATTCTAAGAGTACCCATGGTTTTTGGAAATAGCTCTCCAAGGATTAAGGAAATGAAGAGCTTGATTATAAACAACGAACCAATTGAGGTATTTCCAAACTTGATTCTTAATGTTACCAATGACGATAAATTAACCCAACAAATTCATTATCTTATCAACAGGAACAAAACTGGTATTTACCATTTGGGAAGCAATGATTTGGTACACCACGAGGATTTTATTAAGGAAGTCTTGGAACGTGTTGGCAATTTCAATCCTATTTTGAAAAGGGTCTATACGACCAATGAAGATCGATATCTGGCCGTTCTGCCTAAAACAAATAAACTGCCGAAAAATCTACAGTTTACATATCAAGAAATAATAGAACACCATATTTTGAACTAATTTTGTAGTAAAAAGTAATAAAAATGGAAAAATTCACCGATAAACAGATAGAGGATTATTTAGGCCAATTGGAAGGCTGGGAATATGTAGACGGGGCAATTGAAACTACCTTTGAATTTAAGGATTTTAAGGAGGCCTTTTCAGTAATGACCCGTATAGCTTTTGAGTGCGAAGCCCAAGGTCACCACCCAGACTGGAGCAATGTCTACAAAACCGTTAATATTAGGCTAAATACGCATGATGCAAATGGTGTAACCGAAAAAGATTTTGCATTGGCCAGAAGTATTGAAGAAATTGTTGAAAGCGACTAGTTCAATGGCTTAAATAGAAAAGCAAACGGTTGGAAAACTAATATTTTTCAAGTGTTCTTCATATTCTAATTTTACTAAATTTGTCATTATTCTATTTTATAAACTATTATGGGAAGAGCTTTTGAATTCAGGAAAGCACGTAAAATGAAACGCTGGTCGGCAATGTCCAAGGCCTTTACACGAATAGGTAAGGATATTGTAATGGCAGTAAAAGAGGGAGGTCCTGATCCGGACTCTAATTCTAGATTACGCGCAGTAATACAAAATGCCAAGTCCGTGAACATGCCTAAGGACAATGTAGAACGTGCAATTAAAAGAGCAAGTGATAAAAGTCTTGGGGATTATAAAGAAGTACTATTTGAAGGATACGCGCCCCATGGAATAGCCATATTAATAGAAACTGCCACGGACAACAATACAAGAACCGTTGCCAACATAAGAAGTTATTTTAATAAATGTAACGGTAGTTTAGGTACTTCAG
>JBARUM010000301.1:0-3239 GCA_049645725.1 Maribacter sp. | reverse complement strand
CATCCAACTACGCCGAACAATATATTTCCCTGAACGACAGTCTGCAAAGAGAAGAGCGCCAAGCCCGTAATAAATTTGCACGTATACGTTTTGAAACCAATGAATTTATTGAGGAAAACGTGCAACTTTCGGAGCAAAAAGAGCTTTTATCACGACAAAAAACCATGTGGGCAGGTATTGCCATTGGTTTCTTTTTGTTGGGGCTTTCTGTTTATGTTATTATAGGTCAGCGCGCAAAAAATCAAAAATTACTCTTTCAACAACAGCAACAAGCCAATAATCAAGAGATATTTAATCTCATGCTGGCGCAGAAACAAAAAGTGGACGAGGTAAAACGTCTGGAACAAAAAAGAATATCCGAAGAGCTTCATGACGGTGTATTAGGAAAAATGCTCGGCGCGCGTATGGTACTCACAGGTCTAAATAAAAAATCCGATACGGATGCCATAAAGGAACGTTCGGAGGCTATAAGCGCATTAAAAAATGTTGAGAACGAGGTTAGATCAATTTCTCATGAGCT
This sequence comes from Maribacter sp., assembly GCA_049645725.1. Classification (GTDB taxonomy): domain Bacteria; phylum Bacteroidota; class Bacteroidia; order Flavobacteriales; family Flavobacteriaceae; genus Maribacter. Next base: position 2,719 of record JBARUM010000301.1, on the reverse strand, counting down.
TAGTCATACCGCTTACCAAAAAATAAATAACTTTGTAAACTCTATTGATTCCCTTTTAACTTCTGCAAAGGAAAATATTAATATTAAGACCGTATTCAATTATGACGAGGATGAAGATTGGGACGGTTTAAGAGGAGATATAAAAATAAACGTATACAGAATAATTCAAGAAACCCTTCAAAATTCAATTAAACACTCAAATTGTGAAAATTTCTTCGTAAACTTTGATAGAGACGAGGATTATTTTAATTTAACGACTGGTGATGATGGCAAAGGGTTCCATTTCAATAGGGAAAAAAAGGGTATTGGCATACGAAATATAAGTTCACGGGTTTCCAAGTTAAATGGCACTTGGTCTATTGACACTGCCCCTGGAAAAGGTACAATTGTTTCTTTAAAAATACCGATTAATAACAATCCTTCTGTTGGAGATAGTACTAAAAAGCAGTTTCAAAGCGTTTAAATTTTGCAATAATAAAATAGTTGATGAAGACGGTTAGAATTTTAGCGGTAGATGATCACGAAATGACCACCCTAGGGTACAAGTATATTTTAGAGGATGCCGAATTTGAAGATATTACAGTAAAAGTAGCGATTGCCAAAAGTTTTGATTCCGGAAAAGAAAAAATTGAGTTTTCAGCCAAGTCCCTACGTTATGATATAATTCTTTTAGATATCCAATTATTTCCTGCGGATTCTATGGATCCTAGAAGTGGTGTCGATTTAGGAGTACTGGCTAGAAAGGTAGTCCCTAATTCCAAAATTGTGTTCATGTCTTCTTTTAGCGACAATTACAGAATTAACAGTATATTCAAAACGGTAGACCCTGAAGGCTATATGGTGAAATCTGAAATAGATGAGTTGTCCTTAAAGGCCATGGTAGAAACGGTAATCAAAAAACCTCCATACTATACCGCCAGTGCATTAGGTGCAATTAGGAGAAGAATGGCCAACGATATCATATTGGATAAACAAGATGAGAAAATACTTTACCACCTTTCCCAAGGTACCAATACAAGAGATATTGCGCCACTCATAGCTTCTGCGAATACTACGGTAGAGGCCCGGAAAAGGCAGTTAAAATCTATATTCGGAATTAAACACGGTAATGATCTAGCACTAATTAAAGAAGCCAAAAAAAGAGGGTTTTTGTAGTACTTTTCTTAATAAATTATTGATTATTTTAAGTAACTGATTTTCAATACTTTAAATCTATTTTTTAAATTTTCTAATAATAACCTCCAAATTTCTAAGGTTTTCCTAGTTCAATAAATTAGCCTATAAAGCTATCTTTAGGTGTATAATGATAAAATGAATTCATTTATGCCTTTAGATTTTGGCGATTTCAAGCATACTACCTTAACGAATTTAGATTCAACATCCGGTATTCAAGGACTAGAAAACTATCTTAAGTCTTTAGAACACCACTATTTTTCTGATATTACAGTCAGAAAATTTCGTTCGGTTGAAAATACTGTTGACATGGCTTTAGATATAGTCTGTCCCATAGACTTATTAGAAGTTTTAGGTCATTTTAATAAGGGTAGATGGGGCTATGATTATAATGGAAAGCCTTCTCTGGAACATAGCTTTAAGGCCTTGGTGAATGAAAACAAAACCTACTTGGATATTGAGGAGCTGACTCTTTTTTTAAACGATGCCAGTATCGTGATTAAGAAAATATACAATCACAGTATTCCTGAGCAACTAAATACAATTTTAACGGAAATTGCAAACCACTACATCTTTTTCACGAAGGGCTTAACCGCGAAACCCTATGAGATATTTGTGCCGGTTTTTGAAGATAATATACAAGATGTTTCAAAAAATCTTTCCGAAAAAAAACCTTCTTACAAAACTCCAAAGACATATTTTGAATTTTGGGGAATTTACCTTGACTCAGAAGAAGATGCACTAATTTATGACCTTGGCAAGAACAGTTATATCCCCGCGGATTTAGATTTTTATATGTTGGAGGATTAAGCCTTTATCAACATAGAATTAAAAATTGGCCTTCCACTCATCATTTTATTGACAACAACTTTTACTTCATTCAAAATAGTGGCATCCTCCGGGTTAAGTAATACCCTATCGACTAAAGAAACAATAGTTTTCATATCACTTTCTAACAAACCTCTTGTTGTTATTGCCGCCGTACCAAATCGTATGCCAGAAGTAACAAATGGTGATTTATCGTCAAAAGGAACCATATTTTTATTGGCCGTGATATCTGCCATGACCAAAGCTTTTTCCGCATCTTTCCCTGAGATATTCTTATTCCTCAAGTCAATAAGCATCATGTGGTTATCGGTACCCCCGGATATTATGTGATAATCTTTATCCACAAAAGCTTTTGCCATGGCATCTGCATTCTTTTTTACCTGAAGCATGTATTGTGCAAATTCTTCCGTTAATGCTTCACCAAAAGCAACTGCCTTAGCCGCAATTATATGTTCTAAAGGTCCACCTTGATTGCCCGGAAAAACAGCTAAATCCAATAAGGCGGACATTTTCCTTAAATTTCCGTTTTTCAACGTAATACCAAATGGGTTATCAAAATCCTGTCCCATTAATATTAGCCCACCCCTTGGCCCTCTTAATGTTTTATGGGTAGTTGTGGTAACAATATGGCAATGAGGAATGGGGTCGTTTAGTAGCCCTTTTGCTATTAGGCCCGCAGGATGAGAAATATCTGCCAATAATAGTGCTCCTACACTAT
>JBARUM010000300.1:0-1579 GCA_049645725.1 Maribacter sp. | reverse complement strand
CTCCAAAAGTTTACTTAGACTTTTACGTTCTTCTTGGGAACTGGAAACTTTATCTGTATAAATATTCTTTTCGTCAATACCTTCTTTTAAAAAGGCATCTAATTGCAAATCCAGATTCTGTTCTGCTGTACTTACCCTAGCGTAACCAAAAACCATAACCTAAAGTTTAAATAAACCTCAAAATACATACTAATAAATTAGTACGTCAATTTAAACTTTTTAAAATCAATAAATAAGGGTTGAAAATAAAGTTCAATAAAACGGTGGATTTTATAAACTCAAATTGTCCCGTAAAACGTCAATTAACGAAACCACAAAAAAAGACCAAATTTGGGACACCTTGGCAAAATAAAAATGGTGTTGCCCAAACTGTCACCTAAATCCGCCGTTTTACGGTGCTATGAGCTTGTTCTCGCCTACTTAGAAAATTGCAAAGAAATTTTCTATATACCCTGGGTTATTGAGACCAGCCTTCCAATGTTGGTGTTAATGCTTATTGGACGTACTTTCTCCTTTACATCCATTTTCAACTAACCCTTGATTTTAAGACATTTAATTGTTAAATTTGAGTCCTTTACCAAGGAGCAAATGCCAAGCAATAAATATAATTGCACTTGTGGATGACGATCCCCATGACAGGGAACTTTTCCTCGATGCAGTGAACGGCCTGGAAAATCATCCAGATATACTTCAATTCGAAAATGGATGTGCGTTCTTGGATTACCTCAAAGGTCAAAACGAAAATTTACCTAATCTAATATTTCTTGATCTGAATATGCCAATAATGGGAGGGATAGAATGTTTAAAAGAGCTAAGGGCGTTAGAAGGTGTTGATGGCTTGCCAGTAGTAATATACTCAACATCATCATCGATGCATCATATCGATGAGGCCTATTCTCTGGGAGCAGATCTCTATACTACAAAGCCGCATGATTTCGCCAATCTCAAAAAATGTATTTCCGAGATTTTGCAGATGGGCATGGACGGCAGGATCAAAAATCCAACCCAAGAAACTTTTAAATTTAAAATTTAGCTTCAAGAAACGAATATTTTTCACGACTGTTTGAATTCTTTCTGACATAATAATTTAATCCTATCTTGTATGAAAACCATAAATAAATAAAGTTATGAGAGACATTGTATGGATTATTGTGATTATCCTCGTTATCGGGTGGTTGGTAGGTTTCATGGCCTTTCCCGATTTAGGCGGGATAATCCACATTATTTTGGTGATTGCAGTCATATTGATTGTTTACAAACTGGTCACAGGCCGGAAGTTATGACGATTAAATGAACTAAAATCTAAAAATTCCCCTTATTAAAAGGGGAATTTTATTTGATAGAGCCTTGAGAATATATCAAATAAATGATAGTATCGTAAAAAGTACAATCAGAAAAGTCTCAGGCTATTTTCTACAATGGTTTGATCAAATAGCATATTTACGAAATTTCCCACTACATACTATTTTCAATTCACAAATATCCTTAGACCTATGGTTCGATTCAAAAAAACTGCGTTTATAATTACGATTAGGCCGATATTGCTATTCAATATTTAGTCTTCGTCGCAGGTACTTTG
>JBARUM010000299.1:0-4265 GCA_049645725.1 Maribacter sp. | reverse complement strand
CCGAATATACCGTCATAAGGTCGATAAAATAAGGATTTAGTTTAAATCGAAGAATTTTTCTGAGAATTTTTCAATATAGGCCGTTGGGCTTAAACCAAATTTTTTCTGGAAACATTTGCTAAAGTATTTAGGGTTTTTGAACCCGACCTGATAACTGATTTCAGAAATATTCAGGTTGCCATGTTCCAATAACTGTGCGGCTCTTTTCATTCTAATTTCCTGAATGAACTCGTTTGGAGTAAAATTGGTCCACGCCTTAATCTTGGTAAATAGGAGCGTACGGCTTACTCCTAATTCTGTACTAAAGGTGATAATATCGAACTGATCATTGGCAATATTGTCCTCAACAATTTGAAGGGCTTTTTTCAAAAGTTGCTCGTCAATAGAGGAAATTACGATTTCATTGGGAGTAAAACTTTGTTCCTCAGAAAATTTGTTACGAAGACGGTCAGATGACTCAATTAGATTTTTAATACGCAACTTAAACTCCTTTACATTAAAGGGTTTGCTGATATAGTCGTCGGCACCGCTTTCAAGGCCTTCCAACTTATATAGTAAAGAAGTTCTAGATGTTAATAGCACCACAGGTATGTGGCTGGTCTTTATATTTTCTTTGATTTTCGCACATAATTCGGTTCCGACCATCACTGGCATAACTACATCGGAAACAATCAAGGATGGTACATGTTTCAAGGCTTTCCTCATGGCCTCCTTACCGTCACCAGCCTGTAAAACATTATAAGTATCCTTCAATATATCCTTGATGAAATTACGTAGGGCAACATTATCTTCTACCACCAGGACAACATCACGTTCTTTGTCCATTAATAGTTCCTCCGAGTTTACAAAAATATCCTCCTCTATGGTTTCATTAAGCTGAGAAGTATAAAGTTCCAAATCATCACTGAATTTAAAATTCTTTATTATGTCATTTTCATTGATATGGGTCTTACCTAGTTTTATTATTACCCTGAAAGTACTACCCTTCTTTGGACTGCTAATTACTGAGACTTTACCTTCGTGAAGCTCCACAATACTTTTTGCAATGGAAAGTCCAATTCCTGTGCCAGTACTTTGAACCTTGTTACCTTTTGTATATTCGGGAATCTCAAAAAACCGGTCAAATACCCTATCCTTATATTTTTTCGGGATACCGGGTCCCGAATCCACTACGTCAATAACAACGGATTCACCTTCTTTCTTTACCAGTATGGCAATCTTACCTCCAACGGGCGTATATTTAAAAGCATTAGAAATTAGGTTATAAAATACCTGTTCCAGTTTTGGGCGATCATAATATACTAATATTTCCTCTTTGTCCGCTTTAAAGGTATATTCGTAACCGTTGCCCTTGGCAAACTCGGAAAAAGAAAGATAAATTTCTCTTAAGAACTTAACTAAATTTCCTTCGGCCGTTTCTAGCGTGTATTTTTTATGTTCCAATTTCCTAAAATCCATTAACCTGTTTATCAACTGTAAAAGGTGATTTGCATTACTCTCTATTACAAGCAATTTTTTATACACCACACTACTACCTTTGTAATCTGCCAACAATTGTTGTAAAGGACCTGTTATAAGGGTTAATGGTGTCCTGAACTCGTGAGAGATATTGGTAAAAAAGCGGAGCTTGGCATCATTGATTTCCTGATTACGCTCATTCTCCAAATGCTCCAGTTGTAGTCTATGTTTTAATTTAGTCTTGGAGCGAATAATATTGGTAAGGCCAAATAGGGAAGCTAGAATTAGTAGTCCATATATGGTAAAGGCCCAATTACTGCGCCAAGGTGCCGGATGCACAGTAATTCTTAGTGTAGTGGGTTTTGCGTTCCAAAGTTTGTCGTTGTTTGCACCCTTAACTTCAAATGTATAATTTCCAGGTCTTTGAATGGTATAGTTAGCCCTTGTTTGGTTCGTGAATGTCCAATTTTCTTCTAGGCCCACCATTCTGTATTGGTATTGATTACTGTCCGGATTAATAAAGTTGGGGACAGTAAAATCAATAGAAAAGTTGGCATTATCATAGTCTAGATTTATTTCTTGCGTAAAAGGCAGGCTTTTGCTTAATATGCCATCTGTATCGGTTACAGCAACAGATTCGTTCTTGATTTTTAAATCCGTGAGTATTACTTGAGGATTAAAAGTGTTACTCGAAATAGCTTTAGAGTCAAAAAAAGAAACTCCTTCAGGGCCACCAAAGTATAGTTTAGAATCCCCTTGTTTGAGGGCGGCACCACTACTAAATTCATTTCCTATTAATCCATCCCTTTCGGTATATACTATAAAGGATTTTTTTTCCGTATCATATTTTAGAAGACCTTGATTACTGCTCATCCATAACGTATTGTTTAAGCCTTCTAGAATAGCATAGATTGAGGTAATTTGCCTTGTGGTCTCAATGGGTACTGCTTGAAAATTCTTACCATCAAAACGAAATAAGCCTTTAGCTCTGATTCCTATCCAAATGACACCTCCTGTATCTTGAAAAATGGTTAAAATATCATCCCCAGAACTAGTTTCATTATCATAGAAAAAACGCATTACCCGTTTTGCGGAATATACTCCGTTCGAATATGGTAGCAGGTTAAGGCCGCTCTGAGTTCCCACCCATATGTTAGAACCCTTATCCACCATTAAACTTCTAATTCTATCGCTAGAAATGCTTTTGGAATCCTGTGGGTCATGACTAAAAACGATTTGCTTTTTTTGAGCCAAATCATACTTTACCAGTCCTTGTCCGAAAGTACCTAGCCAAATATCGTTACCCAATCCTTTGTTTATGGTATATACTCCCACACCGTCGAGCCAATCATCCAATTCTTTAGAAACAACATCTTTAACAAAGCGTTTTTTAAGTGTATCATAGGTCTCAACACCTTTATTATAGGTACCTACCCAAAGCAACGTATTATCTATTAGTAAGGATTTGATATTATCGCTTAAAAGTACATTAGAGTTGGAGGTGTTAATGTAAGCCGCTTTGTTTTCTTGTCTATCAAAAATAGTGAGACCTCCGCCCTCTGTTCCAAAATACAAATTACCTCTGGCGTCATCTACAATAGAACTTACTACTTTATGACCAAGACGATTTTTACCAGAAGATTCTTTAATATTTATAAAATTGGTATTGGAGGCATCCCAAATATCCAATCCACCATAATAGGATCCAATCCAAATAGAACCTTTCTTGTCTCTAAAAATGGATTTAACGTAATTGTGGCTTAGACTATTTTCCTCATTTGATTCGTAGGTAATTTTTTGTTCGGTACCATCGGCACTCAACAATATTACCCCCTGTGAACTTCCAATCCATAGCATACCTTTATCGCCAGCTGTTATATCTCTTATGTCTTCGTCATTGTTTATAATATCCCTTTCAAGAAATCGCTCTGAAATTAAATCGAACTTCAACAACCCCATATTCTTAGTTCCAACGCATATGCTATTCTCGTCGCAAGTTGCAATAACCTGTACAAAAAGTTCTTTTTCAGTCACTGCCGGACTAAAGCTTTGAAAACTGAAGCTATTATCTTTTTTAGGAATTACTTTACAAAAACCTTTAGAGGTGCCAATCCAAATGGTTCCGTTATTGGCCTCCTTTATGCTGAGCACATAGTTAGACGGTATACTGCCATCTATTGCACTTGCATTATTGAAATACTTAGTGAAGCTATTATTTTTCTTGTCGTAGATGGAAAGGCCGTTCGAAGTTCCGACCCAAATATCACCATTGGAAACTTCCTCTATAGACCAAACCGTATTATTGCTCAACGAGGTTTTATCGTTGAAATGATAAAATCTCTCAAAAGTGTTTTTTACCGGATCGTATTTATTCAACCCATTATAAGTCCCTATCCAAATGAAACCTTCGCGATCTTCTTTTATAGAAAGAATATCACTGTTACTTATTGATGTGCTGTCGTTTACATCAGTTCGGAACACTTTAAAACCAGTCCCGTCATAAAGGTTTAAACCATCTCGCGTACCCAGCCACATGCGGCCTAAGCTATCTTGTTCAATTGCTATTACAGAACTTTGGGAGAGACCATCAGAGGTATTTAAATGCTTAAATTGAAAGGATTTGTCCGTACCTTGAGCAAAGCAAAATGTAGTAAAAAGAATAAAAAAAGCTACTATCGAATTTTTCATGAAGTTGCAAAGGCACTAAGCCGATTAACATGTTATGTTTAATTAAAGATAAAAAAATTAAAGTTTAAGCTATTTCAATCTTGTCTTCAGTTGATTACTATAAAAAGACGGCATTAGAT
>JBARUM010000298.1:0-2299 GCA_049645725.1 Maribacter sp. | reverse complement strand
CAAATATGCTCTGGCGTTTGGTATGCTAGTTGGGATTTTGCTTTTTGCCTTTGCTGAAAATCTACAGGAAGTTTTTCAAACGGAGTCCGCCTTATTGTTCAAGACTTTTGCGTTAGCTGTTCCCTTATACTTTTTTATGTCGGTCAACCGTGGAAAATACCAAGGTAGGCAGGATTACGCGAAACTTTCGATGACCTACCAAACCGAAATGTGGAGCCGATTGCTATTGACCTTTGGGTTACTCTGGCTGGTTCCTTTGTCTTCTGGTTTTTTGGTCGCTTTAGGTATCGCCTTATCCTTTATTTTCGGATTGATGCCGTCTAAATTCGACATAAAATTGTTCTTTAAAAAGATTTTCTTGGACGCTCCAAAGAAAAGACGCGTAGTACAATTTATGGTATTGACAGCCTGTTATGAATTGACACAGATCATTATCAACAATAGTGACGTGCTTTTGGTCAAACATTATTTTGATGCTAGAGATGCAGGACTATATGCTTCATTGGCCCTTATCGGTAGAGTGGTCTACTTTGTTGCATGGATGTTCGTGATGTTGCTGTTGCCGACCGTAGTGGAAAAACAGAAAAACGGAGAAGCTACGGCCCCTGTGCTTTTTAAATATGTAGGCTATATCGGTTTCTTGTCCATTACCATAGTCGCGGTCTGTGCCTTATTCCCGGAATTTATCATTCAAATGATGTTCGGCGAGGCGTATCTGGCCATGGCACCTCTATTATGGCAATATGCCCTGGCCACTTCCTTATTCGCTATATCGAACATTTTTGCGTACTACTTTTTGTCCTTGGATGAATATAAGCCAGTAATCTTCTCTGGTTTGTTGGGTGTATCACAAGTGGTATTGATTGTATTTTTTCATAGCGATTTAAAAATGGTAGTTCAGGTGCAAATCATAGCCATGATTACCTTATTGATTGCACAATTGATTTATTTCAGTCAAAAGAGTATAAGCACTTAAACCTACTATATTATTTTGCTGTTTTTCAGGCCCAAGGACTTTCGAGTCTTTGGGTTTTTGATTTTTAAGAGGGATAAGTTGATAGCCTTTGTTCCCCATTTTGCTTTGCGGAATCGCGCCCTATTTGGTTCATCTTCTTCTAACTGCCATTCATCTACACCAATAATGCATCTACCGTAGAACACCAATGAATATAAGGGTTTTGAAGGATATTTGTGTCAAATAGTTAACCCAATATCAATTTAAAACTTAACCTATGAGATTAGCAATTGTAACCGCGTACCCACCGAGTAAAGTAACCCTTACGGAATACGGATATCACTTGGTAAAACATTTTAGACTTCAAAAAGAAGTGACGGAAATCATCTTGATCACCGACAAAACAGAAAGAGAAAAAGACTTGTCCTTTGAAGAAGAAGGATGTAAAATAACAGTTCAAGAATGTTGGAGTTTTAATGACTATACCAACATCTTTAAAATCAATAAAGTCATATCTAAAACTAAACCGGATGCAATACTTTTCAACCTTCAATTTCTAAAATTCGGGGACAAAAAAATTCCTGCTGCCTTGGGATTGATACTTCCCTTGATTTGCAAAATGAAAGGCATACCCACGATTTCACTCTTACATAACATTTTGGAGCAGGTGGACTTGGATAATGCAGGTATCACTTCAAACAAATGGTTGCAACGCATCTACAATTTTATCGGTAGCACCTTGACCAAATTTGTTTTGGCTTCCGATGTACTTGCAGTGACCATAAGCAAATACAAAACCATATTGGAAGAAAAGTATAAGTCTAGAAATGTTGCGCTCATACCACATGGCGCATTTGAAACACCACCAGAGCCCGATTATAGGTTGGGCGATGGGCCTAAGCAGGTCATGGCTTTTGGAAAATTCGGTACCTATAAAAAGGTCGAAATAATGATAGAGGCCGTTGAATTAATTCGAAAGCGTACCAACGAAAATATCGAAATAGTCATAGCAGGAACGGATAGTCCTAATACACCGGGGTATTTGGAATCGGTACAACAGAAATATGCCCACGTGGAGCAGTTACGGTTCACGGGATATGTGGCGGAGGAAGATGTGCCCATGATTTTTGGTGAAAGTACCGTTGTTGTATTCCCATACACTTCCACTACTGGAAGTTCAGGAGTATTGCACCAAGCTGGCAGTTATGGAAAGGCAGTTGCCTTACCAGATTTGGGCGACCTCAGTATTTTGGTAAAGGAAGAAGGCTACAAAGGTGAATTTTTTGACCCTGAATGTTCGGCTTCATTGGCCGTTGCACTACAAAACATTTTACAACATGATTC
>JBARUM010000297.1:0-5064 GCA_049645725.1 Maribacter sp. | reverse complement strand
AAACAAGAAGTATCTTTCTTATAAGGATTTCTCCAAAGCAACGGTCCCTGATCTCTTTTCAGAAGAAAAATTACAAAAATCCACTCAAAAAAAAGTAAATGAGTTAAAGAGTATGTACTTTGAGAATAACGGCAATGGTAAGTTTAAAGGCAAGCCTCTTCTTAATTTAGCTCAAGTATCAACTATTCAAGATATTGCCGTGGAAGATTTTGATAAGAATGGCTTTATGGATATTTTATTGGTAGGTAACAACCGCCAAATTAGCACACAATTGGGTAGGATGGATGCTTCACATGGATTAATTTTACTTAATGATGAAAACGGTGAATTTCAACATATTGGTGTACAGGAATTTAACATTAAAGGAGAGGCTAGAAGCATCGAAAAAGCAATAATTAATGGTATACCGCACTTTATAGTCGGCATCAATAATGGCTCCCCAATAATTTTGAAACAGGAATAGACACATGAAATGATTAGGGAAAGAAAATACCCACATTCCAAAAAAAATAATATGTCAATGCAATCAGCAAAAATACTTTCACATATTTTGTTTTCCGTACTCCTATTGGGCTTCCTTATTTCTTGTAACGATAAGAAACATGAAAATGGTCAAGGACTAAATGAAGCCTCCAAAAAAACCATGTTCAGCCTTCTGGATGAGGAAACGACCGGAATCGGTTTCATTAACCAAATTGAGAACAAAGAAGATTTCAACATATTTACCTACAGAAATTTTTATAATGGTGGTGGAGTTTCTATTGGAGACGTAAACAATGATGGCCTTCCGGATATTTATATGACTTCCAACTTTGGGAAGAACAGATTATATCTAAATAAGGGAAATTTTAAATTCGAGGATATTTCAGAAACGGCAGGTGTAGGTGGTAAAAGGGCTTGGTCCACAGGAGTGGCAATGGTAGATTTAAATTCAGATGGATTATTGGATATCTATGTCTGTAATGCAGGAAATATAAAAGGGGACAACCAAAAGAATGAATTGTTCATAAATAATGGGGATTTAACATTTACCGAAAAAGCCTCAGCTTATAATTTAGACGAGGATGGCTCTACGACCCATGCCGCTTTTTTTGATTACGACAAAGATGGAGATCTAGATGCTTACATTCTAAATAATAGTTTTATTCCGGTTACCAGCCTTAACTATTCCAATAAAAGAGAGTTAAGAGCCAAAGATTGGGAGGCTCCGGAAGTATTAAAAGGTGGCGGCGATAAATTATTGCGAAATGATGGAGGTACTTTTGTTGATATCAGTGAAGAAGCAGGTATCTATGGCAGTCTCATTGGTTTTGGCCTAGGGGTTACTGTCGGAGATGTAAACAATGACCTTTATCCTGATATCTATATTTCAAATGACTTTTATGAGCGGGACTATCTTTATATAAATCAGAGAAATGGAAAGTTCATCGAGGATATTAAAAATTGGACCTCTCATACCAGCCTTGCTTCTATGGGAGCGGACATGCAGGACATAAATAACGATGGAAAGCCGGATATTTTTGTCACGGACATGCTGCCGGAAAATGACGAGCGACTTAAGAACACTACTTCTTTTGAGGGATATGATATACATAAACGAAAAATTGGCTTGGATTTCCACAATCAGTACATGCAAAATTCATTGCAGTTAAATGTTGGTAATGGTAAGTTCTCGGAGATTGCATTCTACGGTGGTGTGGCAAAAACAGATTGGAGCTGGGGAGCACTAGTTTTTGATATGGACAATGATGGATACAGGGATATTTATGTATGCAATGGCATAGCCCAAGATTTAACGAATCAAGATTTTATCGATTTTTTTGCTAACGACATTTTGCAAAATATGATCCTTACAGGTAAAAAAGAAGATAAAGATTCTATAATCAACAAAATGCCAAGCACTCCCATTCCAAACTATGCTTTTAAAAACAATGGAGATTTGACCTTTTCAAATACAGCTAAGGAATGGGGTCTAGACGTGCCAAGTTTTTCAAACGGTGCCGCCTATGGTGACCTTGACAACGATGGAGACTTGGACCTTGTCATCAATAACGTTAACCAAAAAGCATTTGTGTTTAGAAATAATCTTCAAGAAACCAATCCAAAAAACTACATTAAGTTAGAGTTCAAAGGAAAAAGCGATAATACCTTCGCTATAGGAACTCTGGCAGAACTGTATGTTGGTGATCAAGTGTTAAGACATGAGTTGATTCCGACAAGAGGGTTCCAATCATCAATGGAATATATTATGACCGTTGGTCTTAATGAAACAAAAAAAATAGATTCCATAAAGATAGTTTGGCCGGATAATAGTTTGCAAATACTTAGAAACGTATCCGTTAACCAAAGTCTGGTTTTAAACCAGACTGATAGTAAAGAAAAGTATAATAACCTTAACCCAACCAATGAAACGCTGCTTAAACAGCTATCACAAAGGTTAGGGAAACATGAAGAAGATTCACATATAGATTTTGATTATGAGGGTCTTATATCAGGTATGCTTTCTCAAGAAGGTCCCGCAATGGCTGTTGGTGATCTTAATGGTGACGGTAATGATGATATTTTCATCGGAGGAGCCAAGAACCAGTCGGGCGATGTATATCTTCAAACTAACAATAAAAAATTTACCAAAATCGAGCAGTCTATAATATCCTTGGATGTAGACGCAGAGGATACGTCTGCGGCCATATTTGATGCCGATGGAGATGGTGATATGGATTTATTAGTTGCCAGTGGAGGCAATAATCCTAACGATGCGGAATACTATACCAACAGATTATACATCAATAATGGCAAAGGTAATTTTATCGAAAAAATTAATCTGCCGACTACCAAACACAATGTTTCCGTTATTGCCGCTTCTGATTTTGATAAGGATGGTGATGTAGATGTTTTTATAGGAAGTAGGAGTGTTCCAAGTGTATATGGGGTTAATCCCAAGCACCTCTTCTTGGAAAATTCGGGCACAGGAGATTTTAAAGACGTTACGGAGAGTAAGGCCTATGATGTAAAGGATATTGGAATGATTACCGATGCTAAATGGGCAGATATAGATAAAAATGGTAAAGAAGATTTAGTAATTGTTGGAGATTGGATGGCTCCTACCATTTTTAAGAATAACGGCAGGAGACTAAGTCTTAAGGAAACCAATCTTGATTCATTGACTGGATGGTGGAATACTATTGAAACAGTGGATATAGATAATGATGGAGATTTAGATTTTGTATTAGGAAACCGTGGTGAGAATATTCCTTACAAGGCCTCCACGGAAAGCCCGGTGAAAATGTTTGTAAATGATTTTGACAACAATGGAACCATTGAACAAATTACCACACGAACAATTGAGGGAGAGGATAGACCAATAATTCTTAAAAAGGAGCTAACTGCACAAATTGCATCATTAAAAAAACAAACATTACAGTTTTCCGATTTCGCTACTAAATCCATAGAAAATCTTTTTAATCCTGAGATTATAGATAATTCCATAATAAAATCGGTTACGGAGACGAAAAGTATGTTAGTCATTAATAATGGAGCGGGCAATTTCACGACCCGGCCTTTACCTAAAGAAGCCCAGTTTTCATGTGTTTGCGGAATTAGCTGCCATGATGTAAATGGTGATGGTTATGTTGATATACTTCTTGGAGGTAATAATTTTGAATTAAAACCTCAGTACTCCAGATCGGACGCCAGTTATGGCGGTTTGCTTTTAGGTAATGGAAAGGGCAACTTAACATGGACGCCCTACGATACTTCTGGATTTTTTGTTGAAGGTGAAATAAAACATCTAGAAAAAGTAAAAAACAAAGACGGTAATTTTCTTTTCATTGCAGCTATAAATAATGAAACTCCTAAAATATTTGAGCTAAATGATTAAAAGAATAGGTATAACCTTACTTACGCTATGCGCTGTAATAGCTTGTTCAAATGGTTCTGATTCTCTTTTTGACGAAGTAGATTCCAAACTATCCGGTATTACTTTTGAGAATATAATAACAGAGAATGACAACCTGAACATTTTAGACTACCTATACTTTTATAACGGCGGAGGGGTGTCCTTGGGAGATATTGATAATGACGGACTAACGGATATATTTTTTACCGGTAATCAAGTCAAGAATAAATTATATCTAAACAAGGGTAATCTGCAATTTGAAGATATAACGGAAAAAGCCGGAGTTGCAGGGAATAGTGATTGGAACACCGGTACGATTATGGGAGATATAAATGGAGACGGCCTCTTGGATATTTACGTCTGTGCTGTTGTTGGTGTAAATGGGTTTGATGGTCATAACGAGCTATTTATAAACCAAGGTGATGGTACTTTCGCTGAAATGTCCGAGCAATTTGGGCTAGATTATGACAATTATAGCTCAAATGCAGCTTTATTGGATTACGACTTGGATGGCGACTTGGATATTTACCTTCTTAACCATGCCATTCATAACGAAACCTCTTTTGGAAAGGCATCAATACGAAATAACAGAACCTACGAAAGTGGAGACAAGCTTCTACGAAATGATGGTGATTCATTTACAGATGTTAGTATAGAAGCAGGTATTTATGGTGGTGCCAATGGTTATGGTCTTGGCGTTGCAATTTCAGATTTCAATCTAGACGGGTTTCCTGATATTTATGTTGGAAACGATTTCCATGAGGATGATTATTATTACTTAAACAATGGAAACGGAACCTTTTCCGAAAGCCTTAAAAACTATTTTGGACATACAAGTCGCTTTTCAATGGGTAACGATGTAACGGATATCAATCATGATGGTTATCCCGATATTATCTCCTTGGATATGCTTCCAGAGGATGAAAAAGTTTTAAAATCTTCATCTGGGGATGATAATGTTACCATGTTAGATTTGAGGATTAAAAGATTAGGTTACCACTACCAATACTCCAGAAATATGCTGCAAATAAACAATGCCGGGCAATCCTTTACAGAGACCGCTCTACTAAGTGGAATAGCGGCTACAGACTGGAGCTGGAGCGCACTTTTTAGTGATTTTGACCAAGACGGGGAGCAAGATCTTTTTGTAGCTAACGGCATTCCTAAAC